>JAZBPS010000171.1:0-14181 GCA_036353375.1 Halieaceae bacterium
TATGAACCAGACCGTGCCACTGGCTTACGGGCCGATACAGCCGGTCAACGATGCCACCACGGGGCTGCCGTTGTTGCGCCTCCCGGAAGGCTTCACCTACCGGTCGTTTGGCTGGACCGGGGACATTATGAGTGACGGTACGCTGACGCCGGACCGGCACGACGGTATGGCGGTGGTCAGGGGTACGGGCGGCGCCGATGAATGCGTGCTGATACGCAACCACGAGCGCGCGGTGATTGAACCGGGCATGCCCCTGCCGCTGATTGGCGACGGACTCGCGCCGGTGTATGACAGCCTGTCGCTGCCGGGCCTGCTGGCCGGCCTGGGCGGCGGGACCACAGCGCTGCGTATGCGGGACGGCCAACTGCTAGAGGATTCGGCCACACTGGCGGGAACCCTGGCCAACTGCGCGGGCGGACCCACGCCCTGGGGTAGCTGGCTCACCTGTGAGGAAACCATCACCCTCGGCAGCCTGATCGGCGCACGGGATCACGGCTTCGTGTTCGAAGTTCCCGATCCGGCCCTGGGCGTGGCAAGCGCCGTACCCATAGAGGCCATGGGCCTGATGGAGCACGAGGCCGTCGCAGTAGACCCCCGTGACTCACGGGTGTACCTGACCGAGGACAACAACCCCCAGTCGGGCTTTTATCGCTTCACGCCGAACGACACCAGCCAGACGGTGGGCGCGCTGGAGCGGGGCGGTGTTCTGGAAATGCTGGCGGTGGCGGGCAATCCCAACTTCGACCTGACCGCCGCCGAGCAGGGCGAAAGCTTTGCGGTGGAATGGGTGGTCATCGACGAGCCCACCGCCGGTCCCGAAAGTCTGGGCTCTCCGGCGGCAGGTTTTCCTCCTATTGTCGGGGTGGGCCGCTCAGGGCCCTATCTGCAGGGCGAGGCCAAGGGCGGTGCGCGTATGCGTCGGGGCGAAGGGTGCTGGTATCAGGACGGCGTTATCTACGTGGTGGATACCAGCGGCGGCGCGGCTGGCAAGGGACAAGTCTGGGCCTATGTGCCTTCCGAGGAAACGCTCACCGCCCTGTTTGTATCGCCGGATGCGGAAACCGCTGACAATCCTGACAATGTCACGGTCACACCAAAAGGCGCTGTGATTGTCTGCGAGGACGGCGGCGGTATTCAGGGAGAGGGCGGCAGCCTGCTTACCGGCACACGCATGATCGGCATCGGACAGGACGGCAGCTCCTTTGTATTCGCCGAGAACAATATGCTGATCGAGTCTGCGTTACCCGATCGTCCGTTCATCACGCCTGCGGATTACCGCAGCCAGGAGTGGGCCGGGGTTTGTTTTGACCCTGCGGGGCAGTACCTGTACGTGAATATCCAGACGCCCGGCGTCACCTTTGCGATCACCGGTCCCTGGGAGCGCGGCGGTTTCTAGCAGGATTCTGCAGCGTCGTCAGGTCGTGCAGCCAGTGCGCCCCCGGCAGCCTTTACCCCGCTGTGGTACACTTCATGGCGTTGCTGGGTGGAGGTCGGCGTGCAGTAGCGCGCTGGCCGGGCTGAAACGACGTCAGCCAATCTCGTGAGCGCCTTTTTTACAGGGGTTTGCCACACAGGGGATTGTTACGGCCGCCAGTGCACTTTCCTAACTGACAACGAGGAGGTTATTACAGCCGCCGCGGTCTCCAGCGGAGACGCGCTGGCAGGATTATGCTTTTAGCCACAGATCTAGACGGTACCTTTCTCGGCGGCAGCGCCGAGGCACGCTTTAACCTTTATCAACTTATCCAGTCCCGGGACGATATACAGCTCGTCTTTGTCACCGGCCGCGGGATGGAAAATGTCCTTCCGCTGCTCGCAGACCCTTCAATTCCCATACCGGATTACGTCATCGCCGACGTGGGCGCCAGTGTTTACAAGGGCGCCAATCAGGTTCCGGTGCTGGAAATCCAGGAATCCATCGACGAGCTGTGGCCGGGGGAGCGCGTTGTTGCGGATGCCTTGGAGCACATTTCGGCGCTGCAGCGGCAGGAAGTTCCGCAGGAACGGCGCTGTTCTTTCTTCTGTGAGGCGCATCATATCGATGACGAGGTGCGGCGCATCGTCGACGAGTTGGGTTGCGATATGTTGTTTTCAGCGGGCAAGTATTTCGACGTATTGCCCAAAGGGGTCAACAAGGGCAGCACACTGAAGCGCCTGCTGGAACACCTCAATGTTTCGCACGATGAAGTGCTGGTGGCCGGCGATACCCTGAATGACCTGTCCATGCTGCGGCTGGACATTCCCGGCGTCTGCGTCGGTGAGTCCGAGCGCGAGCTGCTGGACGTCACCCAGGATCTTGAGAGCACCTACCATGCGCGTTCGCCGGGGGCCGGCGGCATTATCGAGGCCATCGACCATTTCAGGCTGCTGCCCGGTGACGAGCTGAAAGCCTATCTGGCAGACCTGGAGTTGCTGGAGCAGGGCAGCGCCGACCTGGTGATCGTGTATCACCGGCTGCCCTATGAGGAGTACATCGAAGGCGGTGAACGCAAGCGCCGCGCCCACCGCTCACCCAACGGCATCATCCCCACGCTGCTGAGCTTTTTCAGTGAGGGGCGCAAAGGCTCCTGGGTGGCCTGGTCACTGGAAAGTGAGGAGGGCCCGGCGGTGGATACCCACGCCGTGGTCGACAAGGAGCGCTATCCGCGGCTGCGTGCCGCTAACGTGCCGCTCACTGAAGAAGAGGTGGACATTTTCTACAAGCGTTTCTCGAAGGAGGCGTTCTGGCCCACGCTCCACACCTTCTGGGAGCGGGCGCGATTCGATGAGGAACACTGGGAGACTTTTCTCGCCGTTAACGAGCGTTTCGCCAATCACGCCGCGGCTGAGGCGGCCGAGGGCGCTATCGTCTGGTTGCATGACTATAACTTGTGGATGGTGCCCGCCTTCCTGCGAGAGCAGCGACCGGACCTGAAGATTGCTTTCTTCCACCACACCTATTTCCCCTCAGCGGACGTATTCAACGTGTTGCCCTGGCGTAAGGAAATCATCGGCAGCCTGCTGCAGTGCGACTACATCGGCTTTCATATACCGCGTCAGGCTGAGAACTTTGTAGACGTGGTGCGGGGTGTGATGCCGGTTACCGTGCGCCAGCGCATGAATTGCGCCCCGCGTTTCTTCACCTACGGCTGCGCCGTCGGGCTGGAAGAAATGGTCACGGAAATCGAAGTGCTGGGCAGGCGAGTCGGTCTCGGTGCACACCCGGTGGGCCTGGACATTGAGCGGGTGCGCTCCGCGCTTGCCCTGCCCGGTGCCGATGAACAACAGCGCGCATTGCGCGAGGAGATCGACGGCCGCAAGCTGATTCTTTCGGTAGAGCGCCTGGATTTCACCAAAGGCATCATCGAGAAGCTGAACGCTTTCGAACGCTTGCTGGATGAGAACCCGGACCTTATCGGCGAGGTCACGCTGGTGGTGGTGTGCGTTCCGGCAGCATCTGGCATGACCATATACGATGAGCTGCAGATGCAGATCGAGCAGACCGTGGGGCGCATAAACGGCCGCTTCGGCAGTTTCGACTGGACGCCGCTGCAGTTCTTCTTCCGCGCGGTGCCTTTCGAGCGACTGGTCAATTACTTTGCCGTCGCGGACGTCATGTGGATCACCCCGTTGCGGGATGGCCTCAACCTTGTCGCCAAGGAATATATGGCTGTGCAGGGTCTGATCGACGGGGAGGGCGTGCTGGTCTTGTCGGAGTTTGCCGGTTCTGCAGCGGAGTTGCGCGGCCCCATTCTCACCAACCCCCACGACCCCCGTGACCTGGTAAACACCTGCCTGCAGGCGTTGCGGTTAAGTCCGGAGGAAGCGAGAGGCCGCGTCAGCGAAGCCTTCGATGGGATACAGCATTACGACCTGAATCGCTGGAGCGAGGATTTCATGCGCGCCGTGGAACTCGCCGGCGAGTAGGCCGGCGCGCGGTCACGGCTGCCCCTGCACCGCCCCCAGTTGCGCTACAACATAGCTGACGCTGGAATCCATGGCCTCAAGCAGCGGGCCGGGATACAGGCCGATACCCAGTACTGCGATGACCAGCGGCACCAGGGTCAGCAACTCCCGCTGGCCGATATCCGTCAGTTGGCCGGCCACGTCGGTGCGCGCTGTGCCCAGCGCCACGCGTTGCAGCATCCAGAGCATGTAGGCAGCCCCCAGCACGATACCCCCCATGGCCAGCACCACGAACACGAAGTGATGCGCAGATACGCCGACCAGAATCAGGAATTCGCCAATAAAATTTGAGGTGGCGGGCAGCCCGAAGGAGGCCACGGCAAACAGGCTGAGGATGGCAACGAAGCGCGGCATGGTCTTGTACAGTCCGCCGTAGTCTGCAATTTCGCGGCTGTGGGTGCGGTCGTAGAGCTGACCCACAATCAGGAACATGGCGCCTGTGGTGATACCGTGGGTCATCATCTGCAGGATGGCGCCCTGGATACCCTCGTTGTTCAGCGAGAAAATGCCCAGGGTGACGAAGCCCATATGCGAGACCGAGGAGTAGGCCACCAGCCGCTTGAGGTCAGACTGCGCCAGCGCCATGTAGCCGCCGTAGAGGATCCCCGCAACAGATAGCCAAAGCAGGGCGGGCGCGTAATAGGTTGCCACATCGGGGAAGATCGGCAGACAGAAGCGGATCAGGCCATAGCCGCCCATCTTGAGCAGCATGCCCGCCAGCAGCACGCTGCCCGCCGTGGGCGCCTCGGAGTGTGCATCCGGCAGCCAGGTGTGGAAGGGCAGCATGGGCAGTTTGATCGCGAAGCCCAGGAACAGGGCGAGAAAAATCCATCGCTGTGACGTGGGTGAGTATTCGTGTGTCGCCAGCGATGCGATGTCGAAGGTGCCCGCCTGCAGGGAGAGGCCCAGTATCCCCACCAGCAGCAGCAGGCTGCCCGCCAGGCTGTAAATCACGTACTTCAGTCCCGCAGCGATGCGGTTGGGTCCGCCCCACAGGACGATCATGAAGTACATGGGAATCATGGTTACTTCCCACAACATGAAAAACAGGAAGGCATCGAGGGCGGTGAACACCACCAGCATGGCGCCTTCCACCAGCAGGATCAGCATCATGAACGCCTTCAAGCGACTGGTTATGCTCTGCCATGACGCCAGCACGCACAGCGGCGGCAGCATGCTGGTCAACAGCACCAGTAACAGGCTGATGCCATCCACGCCCACGGCGTATTCAATGCCAAAGGTCGGCATCCACTGAGCGCGCTCAACGAACTGCATGCCCCTGTCGGCCAGGTCAAATCGTGACCAGAGCACACAAGCCAGCGCCAGGTTTACCAGGGTCACGGCAAGCGTGGTGGCGAGCACCGGGGTACGCCCCCGCACCGCAGCAAGTGCCAGCATGCCGAGAAAGGGCACCGCTATCATGACGCTGAGCAGGTGTTCGGAAAAAAATGTGCCCATGGTCTGCTTATCCCGCGATCAAGTAAAAGAAGGCCAGCGCTGCTACCAGCAACAGGACCACTACCAACAGATGATGCTGCAGCGTGCGCGGCTCCATGCGCTGGGCAGCGTGTCCGGAGGTGTCGATGCTTCTGCCCAGACTATCAACGGTTTTTTCAATGCTGCCAGCATCCACGATCCGACGCAGCCAGTGGGCGAGGCTGACGCTGCCACTGCCCACGCTGCCGACATGGCGGTCCACGGCCATGTCGATGCGACCCAGGCGCCGGGCAATCCCCATGCTGCCGGTCCCTAGCGACAGTACCAGGCGGTCCACGATATCCCTGTCAATCGCCCGCCACATCCACCGTGCACTGTTCTGTGCAGGGCGCACGATAAAGGCGTCATACAATTCATCAAAGTAGCCCTTGTTCAGGAAGAAAACGTACAGGCGTTGCTTCCAGACCGGTACGGCGCCACCCGTGGATTTTCGCGCCTGCACATAGGCGAACCCAAGCCCCAGTAGCGCAACCATCAGTGGCAGTGCCAGCCACAGCGGCAGGGGCCTGTCAGCGGTAGCAGCGGGCAGGGCAACCGAGACCCCGACGGGGTTGGCGAGTGCAGGTGAGAGGAATACGGCAAATCCCTGCCAGCTGAACAGAAGCACGCTCACGAGCACGGCGGTCACAGCGGTGATGGCCAGCAGGGGTCCAGCGGATGCCGGTGAGGGCCTTACCCGCTGCCCGGGCATTGCACCGGTGACGTCGGTATGGAACGCGGCGATGAAACCCTTGAACAGGTAGGCCGCGGTGAAAAATACCGTGCCCAGACCCACCAGCCACAGGGCGATACGGGCGCTGTTGAATCCCTGCGACAGCCACAGACTGCTGTACGCGCCCGAGAAAATTACCAGCGGCGGGACCAGGGCAAGGGCCAGGGCCCAGGGTAGCAGTGTACCCACAGCGGGTTTTGCTGGCGCGGGTAGGTCGAAGCGGCGGCGTGTGGAGGTAAGCACATTACCGGTTGAAAGAAACAGGAAGGCCTTGAAGCAACCGTGGGCCAGCAGGTGAAAGATGGCCGCGGCGAAAGCGCCAACGCCGCAGAGGAAGACCATGAAACCGAGCTGGCTGATCGTGGAGTAGGCGAGCGTTCGTTTTATGTCGGTCTGGGTAAGGGATACCACGGCGCCAAACAGGGCAGTGGCAGCCCCGACAGCTGCGATGACAGTCATGCCCGGTGCAGACAACACGATCAGGGGGCTGAGCCGGACCAACAGGAAGGGGCCTGCATTGACCATGGTTGCTGCATGTATCAGCGCCGAAACGGGGGTAGGCGCCTCCATCGCCAGGGGCAGCCAGGCGTGAGTGGGAAGCTGTGCGGACTTGCCCATGGCGCCGATAAACAGGCACAGGGTGAGGGCAGTGGCAGTGTTCCCGGGAATATCAAGGCCGGACTGGGTCTGCTTCAGAATCTCCGGGATATCCAGGGTGCCGAAGGTGGTGAAGGCGAGGATCACGCCGCACAGCAGGCCGACATCGGCAACGGCATTCACCAGAAAAACCCGGGTTGCCGCGCGGGCGGCATTGGCACGTTCGCCGTAGTGGGACACCAGCAGGTAGGAGCACAGCCCCATCACTTCCCAGAACATGAAGGTCAGCAGCAGGTTGCTGCTCATCACCAGCACCGTCATGGCAGCGGTAAACAGCGCCGTCAGGGCAAAGAAGCGGCTGTGGCGAGCATCCCCCACCATGTAACGCCCTGCGTAAACCTGCACCACTGCGCTGACGCCGGTTACCAGCAGTAGCAGTACCACCGTGAGCTCATCCACGTAGAAACCGGCGTCCACTTGCAGGTTCCCCACATCCAGCAGGCGGTAGAGGTGAATTGTCACGGGACCGTTGCTCGCGACCTCCACGAATAGCGCCCCAGACAGGAAAAACGCCGCCGCACCCGCCGGTATCACCAGGCGATGTCCGCGGCCCTCCAGCCGCGTGCCGAACAGGACCAGCACCAGCGCAGCCAGCAGCGGCAGACACGGTATCAGTGCGTAAGCCAGCATGTCTCAGGCACCTCCGGCGGCGGTGAAGTTCGACAGCAGGCGGAATATCGGGTCGCTGAACACGCCCAGCGCGACAATCGCAATGCTGCCCAGGCCCAGTGCGGCCACCAGTGAGGGTGACGCCGCCGGCGCTTCAGTCGCGTCCGGCGCCGGCGTATGGAACCAGCAGGCGAAAATCTTGATGAAGTAGCCAAGGGTCAACAGCGTGGAGGCAAGCACGGAAAAGGCAGCGAGGTAGTGCTGTGCTTCCAGGGCACCCAGCACGATATTCCATTTGCCGAAAAAGCCGCCGGTAGGCGGCAGCCCCACCATGCCGATGGCCACAACGATCAGCGCGCCGGTGAGCCAGGGCGAGGGCGTGCGCATGGCGCGCAGGTGCTCCAGGGAGCGTACCTTGTGCAGGTGCAACAGCGCGCCGGCAATCATGAACAGGCAAAGTTGCATGAATGCATCGTTAATCAGGTAGGACATACCGCCGCCGAAGCCGGTGGCATTGCCGAGACTCACCCCGACCAGTATCAGGCCGACGTGGCCTATCCCGCCGTAGGCGAACATGCGCTTGAGATCCGTTTGCACCAGGGCGAGAGCGCCCCCCGCAATGGCGGCAATAACCCCCAGTTCTTCCAGCAGCACCAGCACCGGCACTGCGCTCACCTCGACCCCGGGCAGAATCAGCGAGTACTCGATGCGCACCCACGCCGCCAGCGATACCTTGGTAACGGTGGCGGCCAGCAGGGGTGCCACAGTATTCGGGGCATTCTGGTAAGCGTCGGGAAGCCAGCCGTGCAGCGGCAACAGTGCCATTTTGATGGACAGCCCCAGGAAGATGTAAATCATGCCGCTGGCCACGGCGGTCGAGGTGATCAGTGCGGGAATCCGCGTGGCGAGATCGGCCATGTTAAGCGAGCCGGTCGCCACGTACAGGTGACTTACTCCCAGCAGGTAGAGCGCCGCGCCCAGGGATCCCAGCAGCAGGTAGCGGAAGGCATACACGGCACTCCTGCCGCCGGCCGCACCGGCCAGTGCATAGGCCGCAAGGGCGGTAACCTCCAGAAAGACAAACAGGTTGAACAGGTCTGCGGCAAACACAATGCCGATCAGCCCGCTCAGCAGCATCAGCACCAGTGTGTAGTAGGGCATGCTTCGTCCCAGGCCAGGGGATGTGACCTGATATCCGTACAGCAGCGCAATCAGCGCAATGGTACTCACGGTCAGTACGAGCATGGCTGCCAGGGCATCATTCAGCCAGGCAATGCCCAGGGGTGCGGCCCAGCCCCCCAGGGCGTATTCCACCGGGCCATGCTCCAGCACGTGCATCAGGTTCAGCAGCGCCAGCAACACCGTCAGTGAAACAGCGCCCAGTGCAAGGGGTTGGCACCAACCGCGCCGGGCCGCTGTGGCGATGGGCAGGGCGACACCGATGACAAAGGGTGTCAGGAACAGGAGGATGGGAAGCTGGTCAGTCACTCGGCCCGCTCGGCCTCCTCGAGCAGTTCGTTCTCATCCAGGCTGCCAAACCTCCTGTATGCCGCCGACACCAGGGCCAGTGAAACCCCCAGCGTGGCCACCTGCACGACGATCGCTGTAACGGTAAGCACGTGTGGCAGGGGGTTCGCATAGCGCAGTGCATCCACGGCCCCGGCGTCCGTTTCGATCACCGGCACCGTGGCACCTTGCTTTGCGCTGAAGGCAACCAGGAAAAAAATGACACTGGTCTGCAGGATGTAAAGACCGATGAGCTTCTTCACCAGATTGGGGTGTACCACCATGATGTAGAAACCCCAGAGGAACAGGATCACAAAGACGATAAAGTTGGGCCGTTGCAGCCAGTCCTGTATCAATTCAAACATGATCAGCCACGCTATCGCTGCCTTCGTCATCCTCATCGGAAGACAAACTGATGGAAATGGAGGCGCCGGTCACAGCGACGTCCAGGGCCACCCCGACCTGCGTCAACAGGATGCCGAGGCTGCGCCGAGCCGGTTCGTCCAGTCCGGGCACCTGCAGGCTCGCGTAGTTGAGAAACTGGCCGCCGCCGATAAGGCAGAGGCCGCCTACACCGGCAAAGAGCAACAAGCCCAGGCCATCACCGTGCAGTGCCAGCCGCGCCAGTCGGCTGTCTTCGGCGTCCATCCCGTATATCAGGATCGCCAGGATCATACTGGCAGCCAGTACCACGCCGCCAACGAAGCCGCCGCCTGGCCCGTACTGGCCAAAAACGATCACATAGCAGCCGTAAAGCTGGGCGATCGGTATCAACAGGTGGCCCAGCGTGCGCACGATGACGCTGTCGTGGCGAAGAATCACTTGTCGCGCTCCCGCAGCAGCAGGGCGCAGGCGATACCGGCGGTGAAAATCACAATGGTCTCCACCAGCGTGTCCAGTGCGCGGTAGTCCATCAGAATGGCAGTTACCACGTTCGGGGTGTTCGTTTCAGCGACGCTGTTTTCCAGGTATTGCGGCGAAACGTGACGGCTTGCCGGCGCCTCCGGGTCGTTGAACACAGGCAGGTCGCCAGCGCCATAGAGCATCAGCAGCGCCAGCAGGGGCAGGCCTGCCAGTGCGATGCGCGGCACCGGCAAGCGGTGGATGCGGGTGTCTTTTTCCGCCGTGCGGAACAGGGTGAGCAGGAAAAACACGGTGCCCAGTCCAGCCCCCACTACGGCTTCAACGAAGGCCACATCGACCGCGCCCACCATGGCCCAGACCAGCGACAGCGCGAAGCTGTAGGAGCCGAGGATGAAAACGGCTGACACCAGGTCCTTGACCACGATGGCGCCGGCCGCGGTCATCAACAGCAGGATCAGCAGCGGCAGCTCAAGGATCATCCCGGTCTCCTGCATCCGGGCGCAGGCCCGCCCGGTAGGCTGCGCGTATGGTGGCATGTGAGACCACCGGGTTGAGCAGGTAGATAAGCAACAGCACCAGAAGGATTTTAAGCAGGCTGGCGCCAGGGCCCTGATGCACCGCCAGCCCGCCAAGCACAAACAGCGCACCCAGGGAATCGGTAAGGGAGAGGGCGTGGGAGCGGGTAAACACATCGGGCAGGCGCAGCATGCCAATCGAGCCCACGACCAGGAAAAAAAGGCCGACGCTGATCAGCGCTACCGTAATCCAGTTCATGCCTGGTCCTCGCTGGAGCCGACATCGCGCTGCTCCAGGAACTTGGTGATCGCCAGCGCGCCCACCATATTCAGGATGGCGTAGCCGGTGGAGATATCGACAAACATGTCTACTCGCTCGAACAGCGTGCCAATCAAGACGATGAGGATGATTGCCTTGGTGGATATGCCGTTGAGTCCCAACACCCGGTCAAAGGTGGTGGGGCCGCGTACTACCCGGTACAGGTAGACCAGCATCACCGCGGTGATGATGACCAGCACGCAAAAGAAAAACGTACTCATGACGGGGCCTCCGGCGTGTTGAACACGCGCCGCAGCTTGCCTTCCAGTCGGCCGCTGAGCAGATCCTGTGCGGAGGCCTCGTCAAGCGCATGCACCAGCACCTCGCCGGGAGCGATGTCAATGGTGACCGTGCCCGGTGTGAGGGTGATGGAATTGCCCAGGGCGACCAGTTCCCCGTCGCTGCGTAAACGCGTGCTGTGACGCAGCACTTTGGGGGCGATGGGCAGTGAGGGGCTCAGTATGACCCGGCTGACGTGCAGCCCGCTTTTCAGGATGCGGGCAAGTAACCAGGGCTGGTAGGCCAGCGCCGCAGGCAGTGACAGCTTGCGCTGTCGTTTCACCGCCGGGTTCATCCAGGCAATCAGGCATGCGAGCACTGCTCCCAGCGCCAGATGACCGGGTGCAGCGGTTGCCGACAATGCCAGCCACAGTGCGAACAGCATCAGGGCGGTCAGCAATCTCATAGCGCCACCGGCTCCCAGGTCGCGTCCGTGGCGTAGCGCTGAAAGGTAAAACTGTCGCGATCCAGTACCACCAGGTTCAGCCAGCCGTTGTGGAAAAACCGCTGCAATATGTCGTGGCGGGCAATGATGCTGGCGACGATGTCGCGGTTCGCTTCGATAATCGTCAATAAGCGCATGGGCTCGTGGAAATGACTAGCGCCGTCGTTGACAGTTTGTAAGGGCAGGCCGGTCGCGAGATCACTCTGGGCTCCGTACATCACGCCGATGCCGCCGACGATGTTGTGGATGACCTTGCTGCCACTGCCGTACCGCCAGGGGTCCGTGGCCGAGGTGTAGTACTGCATGTTGATCCATTCGCCCACCACCAGCGGCGCTGTCATGATCTTTTCCAGTATCACGCCCTCGGGGTCCGTGCTGGCATCGTAGGAGTGCAGGAAGCAGCGACCGCCTATATCAAGCCCCCGGGTGAGGGCGCGACGGCCGATAATGAATGCGGCGTTCCCCGAGAGGCCCCACTCGGGCCGTGTGGTGGACCAGTCCACCGCCCGTGATGCCACGTGGGCATGGGCCTGGGCCGCTGTCATGTTGCGCGGCGTGCCGGGAAGCTTGCTGCAGCGTTCCAGGGCCAGGTTCCGGCCCGCCTCAAGGAAGCATTGTTGCAGCGTTTCCAGATCCTGCAGATGGCTGTCCGGGAGGTCTGCCAGGTCATAGAAGGTCACCGTGTCCGTGGTTGTGTCGTGCTTGGCGGGCAGGAACCAGGTGTCCTCCGGTATCGCGAGTCCGCGGGCTGCAAGCAGGTCGCGCACCGCGGGCTTGTTCGCCATGCTGGCGAAGGCGCGCGCATTTGGATCTCCGTGGCGCCCGCCACAGGCGCCGCAGTCCAGTGCCGCGGCGTAGGGGTTGTTCTCGGTGCTGCTGCCGTGCCCGCACAGCACCACGAAGCGGCCAAGATTCCCGATCAGGCCGATAGTGCGCAGGCCTCCCTCTACAAAGTCCGCCTGTTGCTCAAGCGAAAAGCCGGCAGGCAGGGTGATGGGCAGGCCGTTCACGTGGTGTGCGGATGCATCCGCCGCGTCCACCTGCAGCGCGGTGACCACGGGGCGCCTGAACAACGCCTGCACGCCGCGCGCAAACGCCGCGTAGGGTTGGCGCAGCAACGTTTTGCCGAGCAGGCCGGCGCTAAAAAACAGCCCCACCACATCCACCAGCAGAAACGCGGCCACTGGGTTGTGTTTCAGGTCGTGAAACAGGTGTTGCAGAAGCTGCTGCCAGCGAGAGCCGGACGCATAGCGCGCCAGCGCGGCATCCTGGTGCTGCCGTGGTACTTCCAGGCTGGCGTGCGCGGGGGAGAGCAGCACCGGACACAGGGGAAAGGATTCCTCAGTATCGAAGCTGCGATGATCAATGGGGATGCCGAAGAAACCGGCGTAGCCAAAGGTTTCGAAAGCGCCAGTGGCTTCAAAGTGGCGACGGAATGGCTCCGAGCGTACATCAATACAGAAGGCAGCCTGGGCCAGAGGGCGTTCTTGAGGGCGGTCAGCGCCGGCCCGGTGCTCAGCAATCTGGCCCAGCAGGCGCTGGCGGAAGGCGTCTTCGTAGGCCTCCAGCCAGACCTGGCAGTGCGCCTCGGGCGGGAAGTCATCCAGCCAGCTGAGCAGGGTGCTGGCGCCCTTGGGTTCAAGGGCGCCCAGTTCGGCTGCCGAGAGACCCAGAAGCTGCGCGAGGTGAAACAAGCGCCAGCCGTCGTGGCAGACGCGCTGCAAATTTTCCCCGACGGGTTTCGATCCTTCGCCGCGTGCCGCCAGCGCTTCGGCAATGTGAGGGCTGATTGCGGGCAGGGTGCCGGCAGTGCGCCAGCGGGTTGCTGCCACGCGCTCAACCATCAGCAGCTCGTAGAACAAGCGCACCGCCAGGTACTGCGTCTCGTCGATGGGGTTGTGCGTCTGAATTGGGTCTTCGGGGTTTTGGCTGCGCCAGCGAATCAGGCCCGTCCAGCCCGGCAGTTGCGCCAGTGCGCGCGCCAGGTAGTCGGCCCAGCGCGGCGCCGGGATCTGCAGTGACTCCAGACAATGCTGTATGCAGGACTCCGGCTCATCCGGCAGGGCGCGGACCCGGGCGGCGAATTGCCTGATGCCCAGCAGGCGCGCGCTGGCGTCGTGCTGCGCCAGTTGTCGCCAGGCGTGGTAGAAGCCTGCTTTTTTACCCGGCATCACCCAGCCTGCCATGCCCTCATCGACAAATGCAGATACCCACTTGATGACCTGGGTATCAATGGCAGACACCACGGCTTCATCCCCGGTGGCGTCCAGCCAGTCGCTCAGGCAGCGCTGGAAAGGCAGTTCCGGCTCGGCTGAGGGCTGGGCTGTAGCGGCATCTTTCCCGGGCAGGTCCAGGCGCGGGTCGGTCAGTCCCAGGCAGGTGAGGCTCAACTGCCAGAGTGCGGCAACGTCCACCGCTGCGGGCGCGCCTTGCCGGGGTTTTTCCATCGCCCGTTGTTGAGTTGCCTGCCAGTTGAACAGCGCCGGTGGCAGTGGGTCGATACCGTACAACAGGTGCGCCTGTCGCACGTCGCTGGCGCTGATGGAACGCGATTGCAGGTTGATGCTGTCACCACCTCCGGGCCCACAGCGGAACAGGGCGCGCCGGACGCAGTCAGCGTCGATACGACCGGACCGGTGTAGCGCGCGGTACTCGGGCAGGGGCAGGTAGCCCTGCGCGCCGAACAGGTGTGAGGCGTGGTGGAAAGCCTGGTCGAAGGGCAGGTGCTCAAGCCCCTGCAGCGGGTTGTGGGAGACAAAGCCCTTCATGGGCCAGAACGGGGAAACAGGTCCGGCTGCCGCCTCGATCTGTTGCCTGAGTGTGGCAGCGGTCA
>JAZBPS010000172.1:0-4879 GCA_036353375.1 Halieaceae bacterium
ATAGCCATGCCGCCACCGCGGGCGACACAGGTCAGGGGGTCCTCAGCGACAATCACGGGCAGGCCGGTTTCATCGGAGATCAGGCGATCCAGGTCGCGCAGCAGCGCTCCGCCGCCGGTAAGAACAATCCCGCTCTCAGCGATGTCGGCGGCCAGTTCGGGGGGCGACTGCTCCAGTGCGGATTTTACAGCTTGTACAATCTGGGCGAGGGGCTCCTGCAGCGCCTCGAGAATTTCGTCGCTGTTGAGCGTGAAACTGCGCGGTACACCTTCAGCGAGGTTGCGGCCCCGGACATCAATCTCCCGTAGCTCGCTGCCGGCAAAGCCGCAGCCTACCTCCTGTTTGATGCGCTCCGCCGTGGAGTCACCGATCAAGCTGCCGTAGCGGCGGCGCACGTGGGAGACGATGGCTTCGTCAAAGCGGTCGCCACCCACCCGTGCGGAATCGCTGTAGACCACACCGTTCAGGGAAATAATGGCAATCTCTGTGGTCCCGCCACCGACGTCGACCACCATGGAACCCGTGGCATCGCCAACGGCCAGCCCGGCACCGATCGCTGCCGCCATGGGCTCTTCAATAAGGCGCACTTCCCGGGCACCGGCGCTCAACGCCGACTCGCGGATGGCGCGTCGCTCTACCTGCGTGGACTGGCAGGGCACACAGATCAGCACTCTCGGGCTCGGGCGGATAAATTTGCTCTCATGCACTTTGGTAATGAAGTGCTGCAGCATCTTTTCTGTCACCTGGAAGTCGGCAATGACGCCGTCCTTCAGCGGACGAATAGCGGTGATGTTGCCCGGTGTACGGCCCAGCATGCGTTTGGCGTCGGAGCCCACGGCTTCGATGGTTTTCTGGCCGTTGTGGACCCGTATGGCCACGACGGAAGGTTCGTCAAGCACGATGCCCTGATCGCGCACATAGATAAGCGTATTGGCCGTCCCCAGATCGATTGATAAATCGTTGGAGAACATGCCACGCAGATTCTTCAGCATTCAGAGTTACCTTGTGGTCGGCCGGAGACGATCCGGGCGACGGGCTATTATGCGCCCCGCTTGCGACAGGCGACCAGCGCTCAGTCCTATGCCTGGGGGTGGCACCCTCCGGTGCACCTTCCTCTCACCTGCACTGTGCTCTCCTTGCAGGATGAGTGCACGCCGACATCTGAGGCCGCTTTCCGTCACAAGCTCTCCGGGGTAAAGGTCAGTTGTCTGCTCACGCTTTTCGCTGCGCAATACGTGCATTGGCGGTAGCGGCAACCGGAGCTGTACCGGGCTTATAACCGGGACTTCTAATCGGCTTGACTCTACCAACCGCGGGGATTTTGGGCAAGGCGCAAATGTGATAAGTTGCGCCCCTTTCCGCTTGTGGCCTCCCGGAATACCGGGGCTCGCGAGACTCCCAGACCCGACATACGCGCACAGGCGCAGCAAACCGGAGACAACCCAGGTATGTCTGTAGACCAGACAGAACTCGAAAACGTGGCAGCACTGGCTCGCATACGGGTGAGCGCGGATGACGCCGCCGAGCTCACCCGGCGCATCGGCAACATCCTTGAGCTGGTAGACCAGATGCAGGCGGTAGACACCACGGGGGTGGAGCCGCTGGCAAATCCTCTCAACGCCAGCCAGCGCCTGCGGGCTGACGAGGTCACCGAAGTTGACCGGCGAGACGCCTTCCAGGCGATTGCGCCGGCCACAGAAGACGGACTATACCTGGTCCCGCGGGTTATCGATTGATGCGCTCGGTCGCCGCCCTCAGCAAACAGCTCCAGGCGGGTGAGCTGTCCAGCGTGGAATTGACCCGGGACCTGCTGGCCCATATCGGTCGCCACAACGACAGCCTGAATGCTGTTATCACACTTACCGAAGAAAGCGCGCTGGCCGAGGCGGCGGCCGCCGATGCCCGGCGGCAGGCAGGCAAGGCCGGCCCATTGACCGGCATACCCGTTTTACACAAGGACATCTTTTGCACCGAGGGCGTCCGCACCAGCTGCGCGTCTCGCATGCTGGACAATTTCCTGCCTCCTTACGACGCCACTGCCGTCGCGCGACTGAAAGACGCGGGCATGGTCATGCTGGGCAAAACCAATCTGGACGAGTTCGCCATGGGCTCATCCAACGAGACCAGTTTTTACGGGCCCGTGCGCAACCCATGGAACACCGAGTGCGTGCCCGGCGGCTCATCGGGTGGTTCTGCCGCCGCGATTGCCGCAGGGTTTGCGCCGGCCGCCACGGGCACCGATACCGGTGGCTCCATTCGCCAGCCGGCAGCGCTGTGCGGTATCACCGGACTGAAGCCAACCTACGGGCGCGTATCCCGACTGGGCATGATTGCCTTCGCTTCCAGCCTGGACCAGGGCGGACCCATGGCCGCCACCGCCGAGGACTGCGCCCTGCTGCTGGAGGCCATGGCCGGCTTTGACCCTGGCGACTCCACCTCCAGCGAACAGCCAGTGGAGCGCTACAGTGAGGGCCTGCAGCGCGACATAAAGGGCTTGAGAATCGGCCTGCCCCGGGAATACTTCGGCGAGGGCCTGGACGCCGGCATAGAAGAGGTTATCCGCGAGGCACTGGCCGCCCTTGAGCAGCTGGGCGCAAAGCTGGTGGATATCTCGCTGCCGCACAGTCATCTCGCAGTACCCGCTTACTACGTGATCGCGCCGGCGGAAGCATCCACTAACCTGTCTCGCTTTGACGGTGTACGCTACGGCTATCGTTGCGAGGCGCCGGAAGATCTCTATGACCTGTACACACGCACTCGCGAGGAGGGATTTGGCGCCGAGGTCAAGCGCCGCATTCTGGTGGGCACCTATGCGCTGTCAGCCGGTTATTACGACGCCTACTACCGCAAGGCACAACAGGTACGGCGACTGATACAGCAGGACTTCCTCACCGCTTTCGAAGAGGTGGACCTCATCATGAGCCCCACCACCCCCCATACCGCCTGGCCGCTGGGTGAGAAAACAGACGACCCCGTGGCCATGTACCTGGAGGATATCTACACCCTGTCGGTAAACCTCGCCGGCCTGCCCGGGCTGTCTGTCCCGGCGGGTTTCAGTGACGGCCTCCCCGTCGGCTTGCAAATGATCGGGCCGCACTTCGCCGAGCAGCGCCTGTTGCAGACCGGCCACCAGTACCAGTGCGCAACTGACTGGCATACGCGGAGGCCCTCGCTGTGAGCAATGACAGCCAGTGGGAAATCGTGATTGGCCTGGAAGTGCATGTCCAGCTCGCCACGGCATCAAAAATCTTCTCCGGGTCCTCCACCGCATTCGGCGCCAGCCCCAATTCCCAGGCCAGCGCCGTGGACCTTGCCATGCCCGGCATGCTGCCGGTGCTGAATGAGAAGGCCGTACACTATGCGCTGATGTTTGGCCTCGCCATCGACGCTGAACTGGGCCGACGCTCGGTGTTTGACCGCAAGAACTATTTCTACCCGGATCTGCCGAAGGGTTACCAGATTTCACAGTTCCAGCACCCAATCGTGGGCCGCGGCTCGGTTGAAATCCAGCTGGCCGACGGCAGCCGTCGCAGCATAGGGGTGACCCGCGCGCACCTGGAAGAAGACGCCGGGAAATCCTTGCACGAGGACTACCACGGTATGTCGGGGATAGACCTCAACCGCGCCGGCACTCCACTGCTGGAGATCGTGTCTGAGCCCGAAATGCGCTCCGCCGACGAGGCTGTGGCCTACCTGAAGACCATACACTCGCTGGTAACCTACCTGGGGATTTCCGATGGCAATATGTCCCAGGGTTCCATGCGCTGTGATGTCAACCTGTCACTGCGCCCGCGAGGCGCGGAGACCTTCGGTACCCGCACGGAAATAAAAAACGTCAATTCCTTCCGCTTCGTGGAGAAAGCCATACGGGTTGAAACCCAGCGCCAGATGGACATCCTCGAGGACGGTGGTGACATCGTGCAGGAAACCCGCCTTTATGACGCGGACCGCAATGAGACGCGTCCCATGCGCAGCAAGGAAGTCGCCAACGACTATCGCTACTTTCCGGAGCCAGATCTGCTGCCTGTCGAGGTGGACGACAGCCTGATCGAGGCCTTGCGTGAGGCCCTGCCTGAGCTTCCCGCTGCCAAGCGGGCGCGGTTCTCCGAGAACTATGGCCTCAGCGCTTACGATGCCAGCGTGCTGGCAGAAGAACGCGGGATCGCCGACTATTTCGAGGCTGTCACGCAGTGCTGCGGCGATGCCAAATCCTCCGCCAATTGGGTACAGGTTGAGCTGCTGGGCGCGTTGAACCGCGACGACCGCAGCTTTGTAGACAACCCCGTGCCCGCCACGGAGCTCGGCAACCTCATCAACCGCATCAACGACGGCACAATCTCGGGAAAGATCGCCAAGCAGGTATTCGAGATCCTGTGGACGCAGGGCGGCAGCGTCGACAGCATTATTGAGCAGCAAGGTTTCAAGCAGGTGAGCGACAGCAGCGCCCTGGAGGCGCTGGTGGAGGACGTGGTGAAAAACAATCCCGATCAGGTCGCCCAATACCTCGCTGCGGACGAGGGCAAACGCAAGAAACTGCTGGGCTTCTTTGTCGGGCAGATTATGAAAGCGTCCCGTGGCCAGGCCAACCCCAAACTGGTTAACGAGATCCTGATTCGCCGCCTCGAGGCGGCCGAGGGCTGATCGCGTTCGGCCCCTACTACCGGAGAAAGCATGCGCAAGGACAAGGAAAAGGTACTGGATGAAGTGTGGACGGAGGCGCGGGTAAAAAGCTTCCTGCAGATTCGTTCCCACGACGATGTGGAGGAGGACTTCCACATGCTGCTGAAAGCCTACCAGAGCATGCGCGCCGAGGACTTTGCCAAGTTTGTCAGCTTTTTCGTCGACGATGGTCGCAATCTCGACGCCACCAACCCCGCGG
>JAZBPS010000173.1:0-15614 GCA_036353375.1 Halieaceae bacterium
AATTCCACGGGGTGCGTGGTCATGTCCAGGCGCTCGACCTCCTGCTCCTTTAGGGCGATGTAACCGTCGATCATGTCGTCGTCGAACACGCCACCGGCTGTGAGGAACTCGCGATCCGCATCCAGTGCTTCCAGCGCCATGCGCAGGCTGGAGGCTACCGTCGGGATGGCCTTGCCCTCTTCCGGAGGCAGGTCGTACAGATCCTTGTCTGCCGGATCACCGGGGTGAATCTTGTTCATGACGCCATCGATGCCAGCCATCAGCATGGCGGAAAATGCCAGATACGGGTTGGCAGTGGGGTCCGGGAAGCGGACTTCAATGCGCTTGCCGCGCGGGCTGGGTTCGTAGGGAATACGAATTGACGCTGAACGGTTGCGAGCGGAGTAGGCCAGCATTACCGGCGCCTCGAAGCCCGGCACCAGTCGCTTGTAGCTGTTGGTGGAGGCGTTGGTGAAGGCATTCAGTGCGCGTGCGTGCTTGATGATGCCGCCGATGTAATACAGCGCCGTATCAGACAGACCGGAGTAGCCGTCCCCGGCAAACATGTTCTCCCCGTCCTTGGCGAAAGACTGGTGCACGTGCATACCGCTGCCGTTATCGCCCACCAGAGGCTTGGGCATGAAGGTTGCAGTCTTGCCGTAGGCGTGAGCGACGTTGAGGACGCAGTATTTGAGAATCTGCGTGGCATCCGCCTTGGCGACCAGCGTGTCAAAGCGCACGCCGATCTCGCACTGGCCCGCGGTGCCCACTTCGTGGTGGTGTACCTCAATGGGCAGGCCCATCTGCTCCATGGCAGAACACATGGCGGCGCGAATGTCGTGCAGTGAATCTACCGGAGGCACCGGGAAGTAGCCGCCTTTAATGCCGGGGCGGTGCCCGATGTTGCCGTCATCCAGATGGGCGCTGGATACCCAGGCTGCCTCTTCGGAGTGGATAGCGTAGCTGGCACCATGCATCTCGGCCTGCCATTTGACATCGTCGAAAATGAAGAACTCGGGCTCATTGCCGAAATAGGCCGTATCACCCAGCCCGGTGGACTTGAGGTATTCTTCCGCACGCTTTGCTACCGAGCGCGGGTCCCGGTTGTAGCCCTGCATGGTGCTGGGCTCCACGATGTCGCAACGCAGGATCACGGTGGGTTCGTCGGTGAAAGGGTCCAGCACAGAGGTGCTGTCGTCGGGCATCAGGATCATGTCGGACTCATTGATGCCTTTCCAGCCGGCGATGGAGGAGCCGTCAAACATCTTGCCCCCCTCGAAGAAATCGTCATCGACCTCGGATGAGGGGATCGTGACGTGCTGTTCTTTGCCCCTGGTATCGGTGAAACGCAGGTCCACCCAGCGGGATTCGCTTTCTTTTATCAGCTTCAGAGTATTCTCTGACATTACTTCCTCCATCGGATTGCGTTGGCATGGCTGGCCATGCCTTTTGTATTGCGGCCGCAGGTTCACCGTGCGGCGAGTGCTCTGCCTTGGGTGAATAGCAAGAGCCGTGCCATGCACCGGCTCAGCCTAAGCCTCTGTATTTGCAAAAGTTATTGGACATACGGGCGGCCTCTCCAGGACGCCTCGCACCAATATGCAGCATTATTGCGCCACATTGGTGCATTGGCGCGCCGTTCGTGTGCCTGCGCCCTGCCCACGGCTGCAGCCACGGCAGCTGGGTCAGTAGTCGCTATCCAGCGTCAGATGCTGCGGGTATAATCCCGCGCTTTTTGGGGCCCCCGCCCCGCACAGGCCGCTGTCGCGGCGAGGTTTCCCGTGATCGAACAACTTCGCAACATTGCCATCATAGCCCACGTGGACCATGGCAAAACCACCCTGGTGGATTGTTTGCTGCAACAGTCCGGAACGCTGGACCGGCGTACCCAGGATACCGAGCGCGTGATGGACTCCAACGACCAGGAGCGCGAGCGCGGTATCACCATTCTGGCAAAGAACACCGCAATTCGCTGGAACGACTACCGTATCAACATTGTGGATACCCCGGGACACGCGGACTTTGGCGGGGAGGTAGAGCGGGTTTTGTCGATGGTGGACGGCGTGCTGCTGCTGGTGGACGCGGTCGACGGGCCAATGCCGCAAACCCGCTTTGTTACACAGAAAGCCTTTGAGCGCGGGCTGCGTCCTATCGTCGTGGTGAACAAGGTCGATCGCCCGGGCGCGCGCCCCGACTGGGTTGTGGACCAGGTGTTCGACCTGTTTGATCGCCTGGGTGCCAGCGAGGAGCAGTTGGACTTCCCGGTCGTGTTCACGTCAGCACTGGAGGGCATCGCCGGTGAAGACCACGAGCACATGGCGGCGGACATGACGCCCCTGTTCCAGTCCATCATTGCGCATGTACCCGTTCCGGCGGTGGATCGCGACGCACCACTGCAG
Organism: Halieaceae bacterium; assembly: GCA_036353375.1. Taxonomy (GTDB): domain Bacteria; phylum Pseudomonadota; class Gammaproteobacteria; order Pseudomonadales; family Halieaceae; genus JANQIO01. The sequence continues at coordinate 2,379 of JAZBPS010000173.1, forward strand.
CTGCAGATTTCCGCGCTGGATTACTCAAGCTACGTGGGTGTCATCGGTGTCGGCCGCATCACCCGCGGGGTCCTGGTGCCCAGCACGCCGGTTACAGTTATCGGGCGCGAGGGGGAGAGTCGCAGTGGTCGCATCCTCCAGGTGATGGGTTACATGGGTCTCGAGCGCGTGGAAACGGAGCGGGCGGAGGCGGGTGACATCGTCTGTATCACCGGCATCGAGGGCCTGCAGATTTCGGACACCCTGTGCAGCCCCGACGCGCCGGAAGCCCTGCCGCCACTCACCGTGGATGAACCCACCGTAAGCATGACGTTTCAGGTCAACGATTCTCCTTTCGCTGGCAGGGAAGGCAAGTACGTCACCTCGCGCAATATCAAGGAGCGGCTGGAGCGGGAGCTGATTCACAACGTTGCCCTGCGAGTGGAGCCCGGCGACAGCCCCGACAAGTTCGTGGTCAGCGGGCGCGGCGAGCTGCACCTTTCGGTACTGATCGAGACCATGCGACGCGAGGGCTATGAGCTGGGCGTATCCAGAGCCGAGGTGATACAGAAAGAGATCGACGGTGAATTGCAGGAGCCCTACGAGCAGTTGCTGGTGGATTGCGAGGACCAGCACCAGGGCGCCCTGATGGAGGAGCTGGGCCAGCGCCGGGCCGACCTGAAAAACATGGTGCCGGATGGCAAGGGTCGGGTGCGCATGGAGTTCATCGTGCCTGCGCGAGGGCTGATTGGCTTTCGCTCCCAGTTCCTGACGCTGACATCGGGCAGCGGCATCATGACCCACGTTTTCGACCACTATGGCCCGGTGAAGGCGGCTGACGTTGCCAAGCGCAGCAATGGCGTACTGGTCTCCCTGGTCAACGGCAAGACCCTGGCCTATGCACTGTTCAACCTGCAGGATCGGGGGCGTCTGGCTATTGAGCCCAATGTTGATGTATATGAAGGGCAGATTATCGGCCTGCACAGCCGGGGCAACGATCTCACAGTAAATCCGACCAAGGCCAAGCAGCTGACCAATATTCGCGCTGCGGGAACCGATGAGAATATGATCCTGACGCCGCCGATCAAGCACACGCTGGAACAGGCGCTTGAGTTTATCGAGGATGATGAGCTGGTGGAGGTAACGCCGGAAAGTATCCGCATCCGCAAGAAGCTGCTCAAGGAACACGAGCGCCGCCGGGCCGGGCGTATCTAGCATCGTCTATACTGCGAGATATGTACACGCTCTACCCGGACATAAAGCCCTACGCCACCCATCGGCTGGCGGTACAGGAACCCCATGAACTCTATGTGGAAGAATGCGGGAACCCCGACGGTATCCCGGTGCTGTTTGTCCATGGCGGGCCAGGGGGTGGCTGCGATTCCCGCAATCGCTGCTTTTTTGACCCCGAGCACTACCGGATTATCCTGTTCGACCAGCGCGGGGCCGGTCACTCGACACCCCACGCGAGCCTTGAGGCCAACCATACCCAGGCGCTGATCGATGACATGGAGGCAATCCGCGAGACCCTGGGTGTGGACCGCTGGTGTTTGTTCGGTGGCTCCTGGGGCTCCACGCTGAGCCTGCTCTACGCCCAGCAGCACACCGACCGCGTTACCGCCATGATTCTGCGGGGCATCTTCCTCGCGAGGCGCCGCGATATCGCCGGGTTTTATCAGGCGGGCGCCGATCGCCTGTTCCCGGACTACTGGCAGGACTACCTGGAGCCGATCCCGCAAGCCAGGCGCGACAATATGATTGCCGCCTATTACGAGGTATTGACCGGGGACAACGAGCTGGCGCGCATGGCGGCGGCCAAGGCCTGGTCGGGCTGGGAGGCGAAATGCGCCACCCTGCGGCCGAACCAGGAGGTGGTAGACCGGTTTATCGATCCGCACATCGCGCTGGCGATGGCACGTATAGAGTGCCATTACTTCCTCAATGACTGCTTTATCGACGAAAACCAGATTCTCGATTGCAGCGACCGCATCCAGGATATCCCGACGATTATTGTGCACGGCCGCTACGACACGATCTGTCCCCTTGATAACGCCTATGCACTGCATCACGCCCTGCCGAATTCGGATCTGCATATCATCCGCGATGCCGGTCACGCCGCGTCGGAGCCCGGTATAACCGACGCACTGGTACACGCCACCCAGCGGATGGCACGCCAACTCAGGCCCCGTCCCACACCGACGTGAAAGCGCTGCTGCAGCGAGTCACCTGTGCCGAAGTGCAGGTGAGCGGTCAAAGCGTGGGCGCAATCGGCCCGGGTTTGCTGGTGCTTTTGGGCCTGGACAGCGATGACACACTGGACGCGGGCAAGAAACTGATCGACAAGTTACTGGGCTACCGCGTGTTTGCGGATGCGCAGGACCGTATGAATCTCAGCGTGCGCGATAGCGGGGGCGGTGTGCTGATGGTTTCCCAGTTCACGCTTGCTGCGGACACGCGCAAGGGCCTGCGCCCCAGTTTCTCCAGCGCCATGCCGCCCGCGCAGGCCGAGCCCCTGTTTCAGCAGCTCTATGCGTACCTTTGCGAGCAACACCCGCAGGTAGCAGGTGGCAAATTTGGTGCGGATATGCAGGTAAGCCTGGTCAACGATGGCCCGGTCACGTTTCTACTGCAGGTGTGACGCCCTCGCCTGGCCGCGGCTGTGCAGCAGGTAGTGGGCCAGGTGGGCGCGCTGCTCTGCATCCAGTTCATAGCGCGGCATGGGCGGCGTGGGGGTGAGGAAGTACGCCGCCAGTGATGTCGGCGTATAGCGCTCGGCCAGGTTCTCCAGGCGCAGGCGCGGGTTCGCCGGTGCTTTATGGCATTCGTCGCAGGGCATGGTCTCATACAGCGCGGCGCCGGCAGCGATGCTGTCTGCATCCAGTGGGCTGCCCGCCACGGCAGCAGTGTCGGCGTTGGCGGCACTGGCGAGCCCTGTCTGCGGGCTGACGCGGTAGACAACTTTCGCATAGTCATCACTGACAAAAACGCCGCCCTTTCCGTCGTCTACAACATCGACCGGCCTGCCGATGATGTCGCCGTCGCTTTCAAAACCCCACAAAAAGTCCTGCTCGCTGATGCCGGCGCTGCTCCAGTCCAGCCTCACCACTTTGTAGCCGTCAGGCGTAGAGCGGTTCCATGAGCCGTGCAGGGCTACCAGGGCACTGCGAACCCCGGGCAGGAATGTGATTCCCAGCGGCGCGTTGTGCGCGCGGAAGCTATGCACCGGCGCTATTGCCTGCGCTTCAAGAGCGGGGCGTTTACCGCCGAAATCCGGGTCCGGCTCATTGGCGCCGTTGCGATAGGGCCAGCCGTAGAAGCCATCTTCCTCCACCCGGTTCAGTTCGCAGGGGGGGTAGTTGTCGCCCAGCAGGTCGCGCCCGTTGTCGGTGGCAAACAGGGCGCCATTCCAGGGCGCAAAGGCGAGGCCGACGCTGTTGCGAAGGCCGCTGGCAAAAATCCGGCCATCGCTGCCATCGGCATTGAAGCGCATAACGGTGGCCCGCCTGGGGTCGGCCTCCTCGCAAACATTGCAGCTTGAGCCCATGGCCAGGTACAGCTTGTCATCGGGTCCTATAGCAATGCTTTTGGTCCAGTGGTTGCCATTGTCAGTGAGTCCGCTGATCAGCACCTCGTACTCTCCGGCCAATGCCCCGTCGCGCAGTGCTACCCGGCCCACGCGGTTTGATTCGGCGACGTAGAGAAAACCCTGGTGCAATGCGAGCCCGTGGGGGTTGCGCAGGCCGGAGAGCAGGTCGCGTCGGCTGTCTGCGGCACCGTCGCCGTCGCTGTCCTCAAGCAAGGTCACTGTGCCGGGTCGCGGGTTGCTGACCAGCAGTTGATGAGGGGCTGCCAGCGCCATCATGCGTGGGTGGGGCAGGTCCCGGGCGAAAACGCTGACGTTATAGCCAGGTGCCGCTTCCAGCCGCGCGAGCAGGGTATCCGAGGGCTGCGCTGCACCGCGGCCGGTGAATACGTTGAGAATCATCGTCAGGCTGGAACTGTGCAATCCCGGCACCACGCTGGGCAGCAACAGGACCGCCAGTAGTGCCAGTGCTACCAGTAACACCAGTGCGATGAGCAGTCTTTTCAGTACCAGCAATACTTACTCCACGGGATCGTAGTGCATTTTCTGATGGGGGATCCCATCTTCATCGTAGACGGGCCCCTCAGCGCGAAAGCCCAGGGCATGGTACCAGTTTGTCAGCGCCGACTGCGCACTGATGGTAATGCCGGCGCCGGGCCAGCACTGCTGGCAAAGGGCTATCCCACGCCGCATAAGTGCTTCGCCCAGGCCTTGCCCGCGCCACTCAGGGTGCACAACAACCCGGCCGATGGCCGCAGCGGGGTAGCGATGCCCGGGTGGCACAGCGCGCAGGTAGGCAACCAGGCTGCCGTCTGCAACGCCTGTGAGGTGCAGCCCGGGCGGATCCAGCCCATCGATGTCTGGATACAGGCACTCTTGCTCGAGCACAAAGACCGCCTGCCGCAGGCACAGGATGTCGAGCAGGTCATTTGCAGACAACTCTTCGAACGCTGCACTTTTCCAGGAAATGGTGATGGTATGCCCCAGGTTGATGGCAGGAATCCTTTTACCCGTCTACCAGGGTGGGCAGTGTACTGTCGCGGCGCTGCACACGGTAGTCGAGCCTTGCCGTAGTGTGCGGAATTTGGCGTTTTCGAGACCATGAATAGTGCTACTATTAGCGCTGAAAAATGCGGTGCAAGCCAACGGAACGGCATAATGGCCGTAAACGCTGGCCAGGAAGTGTTGCAGGGTAGAGCCGCCAGAAAGGATTATTCAATGCTAGCCAACGCAGAACTCGCCCAGGATTTCTACGTCCTGAACCAGCAGAACAAGCGGCTGGTCGCCGCCCTGTTGGAAACGGTTGACCTGCCCTCGGTACCTCTGGAGATTGAGCCGACCGATAACGCGCTGCTGCGCGGCCTGGAAAGCGACAAAATCTACTATGTCGAAGCCGGCTCGCTGAGCGCGCGCTACCGCGGCCGTACCATCTACCTGCTGGATGAAGGTGACCTGTTGCTTCCGGACATTGCCGGCAGCAAAGATCACGAGGTAGCGGTGACCTTCTCCAGCGAGAACGGCGCCACCCTGGTTGGTTTTCCGGGGCTTGAGTTCATGCGGCGCGTGTTCGCGGATCCTGCTGCCAGCAAGTTGTGGACCCGTCTGCTGATTACGCAGGCAGGTCTGCAGCTTCGACTCACGGCCTCTCTCACCGACAGCGATACCCACGCCACACCCGGTTTCGAGATCTACAATCCCGGCGATGTCATTATCCGGCAGGGCGACCGCGCGGATTATGTATTCAACCTGACCGAGGGTACGGCGGAGGTTGTGGTTGACGGCGTCACAGTAGGCGGCATTGAGGAGGGCGAGATTTTCGGCGCCATGGCGGTGCTGACTAACGCCGACAGAACCGCGACGGTGATGGCCAAGACGCGCTGCTCTGTCGTCAAGGTGCCCAAGGATCAGTTCGCCGATCTGATCAAGAGCAATCCCGCGACCATTCACACGCTGCTCATCGACATGGCGAACTCTATCGTCAATCTCAACGAGCAGCTGGTGGGTTTGCGCGGCTCCTACGTCAACTAGGTTTCTGGCTTCCGAAGACCTTGACCGCAGTGCGCATTGCATGAGCCATCGCGTGATGCAATGTAGTTCACCAGTATCTCCGTTACAGCGCTCGTGCAGCGCACGCAGCAGCGCGCACGCCTTTTATTCTTTCGCACCACACGACGGGCACTATGTCTGAACATATCGAAATCGATCAGGACGGCACCGAACAGGTATCCCTGAAGCACTATGCCGAGAAGGCGTACCTGGACTACTCCATGTACGTGATTCTCGACCGGGCGCTGCCGAACATCGGCGATGGTCTGAAGCCGGTTCAGCGTCGCATCATCTATGCAATGAGCGAGCTGGGCCTGAAGGCCAGTGCCAAGTACAAGAAGTCAGCGCGCACAGTGGGCGATGTCATCGGCAAGTTCCACCCTCACGGTGACAGCGCAGCCTATGAGGCGATGGTGTTGATGGCCCAGGCTTTCAGCTATCGCTACCCGCTGGTGGACGGGCAGGGTAACTGGGGCTCACCGGATGACCCCAAATCATTTGCCGCCATGCGCTATACAGAATCCAGACTGGCGCCCTACGCCGAGTCGCTGCTGGCGGAGCTGGGTCAGGGCACGGTGGACTGGGTGCCGAACTTCGACGGCACCATGAATGAACCCGCCGTTCTGCCGGCGCAGGTGCCCAATGTCCTGCTCAACGGCACCACCGGGATTGCCGTGGGCATGGCCACGGATGTGCCTCCGCACAATCTTCGGGAAGTCGTGGCGGCGACCGTGCTGATGCTGGAAAAGCCAAAGAGCACCGTCGCGGAGCTCTGTGAGCACCTGCTGGGCCCGGACTTCCCCACCGGTGCCGAGATCATTACCCCCCGCGAGGATCTTCTCGCCCTGTATGAAACCGGTCGCGGCGCCTTGAAAGCGCGCGCCAGCTGGGACGTCGAGAACGGAGACATTGTGGTGCACGCGCTGCCCTACCAGGCCTCGGGAGCCAGGGTGCTGGAGCAGATTGCCCAGCAGATGCAGGCGAAGAAGCTGCCGATGGTGGCAGATCTCCGGGACGAATCCGACCATGAGAACCCGACCCGCCTGGTGATTGTGCCCCGCTCCAATCGGGTGGATCGGGAGGCTCTGATGAGCCACCTGTTTGCGACCACCGATCTGGAGCGCAATTACCGCGTTAATATGAACGTGATCGGTATCGACGGCAGGCCGGCGGTCAAGCCGCTGGACCGCTTGCTGAAAGAGTGGCTCAGGTTCCGCACGGAAACTACGCGCAAACGGCTTGAGTACCGGCTCGACAAAGTCCTCAGTCGCCTCCACGTTCTGGAGGGCTATCTTGTCGCCTTCCTCAATATTGACGAGATTATTCAGATCATCCGTACGGAAGATAAGCCCAAGCCGGTGCTGATGCAGCGCTTTGGCCTCAGCGATGTGCAGGCCGAAGCCATCCTCGAGCTGAAGCTGCGCCACCTTGCCCGTCTGGAAGAGATGAAAATTCGCGGTGAGCAGGACGAGCTCAGCGCCGAGCGTGACGAGCTGCAGAAAGTGCTTGGTTCCGAGGCGCGCCTGCGCACGCTGGTCAAGAAAGAGCTGCTTGCTGCGGCAGAGGCCTACGGCGATGAACGCCGGTCAGCGCTGGTGGAGCGACCGGAGGCCCGGGCCTTCAGTGAGCTGGAGCTGATGAGCAACGAACCCATTACCGTGGTGATGTCAGAAAAGGGCTGGATTCGCGCTGCCAAGGGTCACGACGTGGACCCCGCGACGCTGAGCTACAAGTCCGGCGACGGCTTTAAGATGGCCGTGGCCGGTCGCACCAGCCAGCCCACCGTGTTACTGGATTCCACCGGTCGCGCCTATACTCTCGCCTCACATAACCTCCCCTCGGCGCGCGGGCAGGGAGAGCCGGTTACCGGCCGTATCAATCCGCCCAGCGGGGCCACCTTCGAGGGAATCATGGCAGGCGAGCCCTCCCAGCTCTATCTGCTGGCCTCCGATGCGGGCTACGGCTTTGTCGGGGAGCTCGGGGAAATGCAAACCAAGAATCGCGCGGGGAAGGCCGTGCTGTCGCTGCCCAAGGGCGGTCGGGTACTGCAACCTGCGCGCATCGATGAACAGGACAATGCATTCGTTGCAGTCGTCAGCAACGAAGGGCGCCTGCTGATCTTCCCGCTGGAAGAGCTGCCCAAGCTGGCGAGGGGCAAGGGCAACAAGCTGATCAGTATCCCGTCCGCCCGGGTGCAGAGCCGTGAGGAGTTTGTAGTAGCGGTACAGGTGATGAAGCCCGAAGACGCGTTGCTGGTGTACGCCGGCAAGCAGCACAAGGTTATGAAGTTCAGCGATCTTGAGCACTACCGCGGTGAGCGCGGCAGGCGAGGGAACAAGCTTCCCAGGGGCTACCAGAAAGTTGATCGCATGGACGTTCAGCGCAAGCAGGCTTAGCTTTTTCGGGTCGTTGGGGCGGACAGTTCGCTGAGCAGTAATTGCTGTTGGCGCTCAAGCAGGTCCGCCTGGGGCTCGGTAAAGCCCTGTACGTAACAGGCGCGCTCATCCTCCGTGAGCTGGCAGCGGTTCCGGATATCCTGATCTGGCTGCAGGCTTGCAGACACCGCCACCGCGTCGGTGCTGGCGAGGGTGGACAGCTCATCAATGATCGGCTGATTGTACAGCGACGGGTAGATATCCCTGCCGCTGTCGGCGCTGGCTTCGCCCAGGCCGCAGGCGAGCCCGAGGGCATAGTTCAATCGCTGTTGTCTGCTCATTTCCCGTGACAGCTGCAACAGCAACCAGCCGCTGGCGACCGCGCGATAGCCTGCGCTGCCGGCGGGGTGCTGGCCGCTGAACAGTACACACAGGCCGAATTCCCGGGCGACTGACAGGTTACCGCCGTAAAGCGTCGCCACATTGTCAACCAGATGCCTTAGCGATTCTGTGAAATCCACCAGTGACTTCTCGTCCAGAGTTTCCGCGTAGCGCGCCAGGCTGTGAAGTTGCACATACAGCAGGCCAGCCTCTTCAAAGCTGGCAGTGCGCTGGTCGCTGGCTGCTGGCGGCATGATTAATTCCAGAGGCAGCGCCGAGACCGCCGCTTCCAATGCGGCCAACTCGTCCTCCACTGGATCGTCACCGCTGAGTCTTTGCCGCAGTACCGCCAGTCGGCGTTCCAGTCGCTGGCCCCATTGTCGTGCCAGCACCGCACCGCAGAGCCCGCTAAGCACAGCCAGTGCCATCAGGCCCAGTGACATGCCTCTTTGCTCTTCCATGGCGACACCAGGCGTGACGGTGAAGCTGAGCTCTGCAGCGAGGTCTCTGTTAATCATTACCGGTGCGCTGAAGTGGAAGCTGTCGACGGTGACGTCACCGCCCGCTTGCCCCAGTGGCCTTGATTCCAGGTCAGTGACGCGAATCTGCTGCAAGCCGTGGCGAGCCTGCAGCTCGCGAAGTGTGGCTTCAAGGCCGATCAGGTCGACCTGCGCCACTAAGGGGGTCACTTCATTGGCGAGGTCGACAGCGAGGTGGCGATGGAACTGGCTGAACTGCTGCTCAAGCTGATAGCGACTGGAAACGCTGCCAATCAGCACCAGCAGCAGGGAGAACAGCAGGCAGAGGCCACCGCAGAACAGGGCAAGTCGTTGGGAAATCCTATGCATGCGGTGTCCTTGCTGGGCAGCTCGCTGCTGCGAACCACGCTGGATGCAGGCCCCGGCCACCAGCGGTTAGAATGTGCGCGGATTTTGAGGCGGTGCGTGTGAAAGAGATATTGTTGATTAACATTTCGGGTGAAGACAAGCCCGGCGTTACCGCATCTGTTACCGAGCTGCTGGCCGGCTTCGAGCTGGATGTGCTGGATATCGGGCAGGCAGTGATTCACGACACCCTGTCGCTGGGGCTGCTGGTCGCCATGCCTGCGGCCGACGGGGATACGTCGGTACGCGAGCTGGTGTCTGCACGGGTCGAGGCGCTGGGCCTGCAGGTTCGCTTTACGCCGATATCGGCCGCGAGCTACGAACACTGGGTCGGGGGGCAAGGGCGGCCCCGTTACATTATCAGTTTGCTGGCGCGTAAGGTTACTGCGCGCCAGCTCAGCCAGGTGACCGGGGTGGTTGCCCGTCACGGCCTCAACATCGACAGCATACAGCGCCTGTCCGGACGTCCCCCGCTCGGAGAGCTGCCCGCGTTCAGCAAAGCCTGTGTGGAGTTCTCCGTGCGCGGCAGCCTGGCGGACGCTGCCGGGTTCCGGGAGGAATTGCTGGAGCTGGCCTCTGCCCTGGACGTGGATATTGCCCTGCAGGAAGACAATATGTACCGGCGCAACCGGCGGCTCGTGGCCTTTGACATGGACTCCACGCTGATCGAGGCAGAGGTGATTGACGAACTGGCGCTGCGCGCTGGCGTCGGCGCAGAGGTGTCAGCGATTACCGAGCGTGCAATGCGTGGAGAAATTGATTTCGACGAAAGCTTCCGTGCCCGTGTCGCGCTGCTCAAAGGTTTGGATGCCCGTGTACTGGAAGACGTAGCACAGGCGCTACCGCTGACCGAGGGTGCTGAAAAACTGGTAGGGACCCTGAAGTCGCTGGGCTACAAGACCGCCATTTTATCCGGTGGTTTTACCTATTTCGGTGAGCACCTGCAGCAGCGGCTGGGCATTGATTACATGTATGCCAACACCCTCGACATTGTCGATGGCAAGGTCAGTGGGAAGGTTGTTGGCGAGATCGTCAACGGAGAGCGTAAAGCCAGCCTGCTCAGGGACATTGCCGCCCGGGAAGGTATAAACCTGCAACAGGTCATCAGTGTGGGGGACGGCGCCAATGACCTGCCTATGCTCAGCATCGCCGGGCTGGGTATCGCGTTTCGCGCCAAACCCGTTGTCGCCGCCAGCGCCAAGCAAGCGATTTCCACCCTGGGCCTGGACGGCATACTCTATCTACTGGGTATCAGCGACCGCTATTCCACCGACACCCCGACCACATCCCCCACCGGGTAGCGCCTCCCAGGCATGAGCAGGCTTTGATCTGGAGCGGTCTACTAAAAAGCCGCTTCATAGGGAGCGCAGGTGACGCAGCGCCTCCCAAGTAAGTGTAGGCTCCGACCTGGAGCGGTCTACTAAAAAGCCGTTTCAGAGGGAGCGCAGGTGACGCAGCGCCTCCCAGGCAAGAGCAGGCGCCAATCTAAAGCGGTCTAATAAAAAGCGTTCGAGGCAGCAAAGGTGATGTAGCGCCTCCCAGGCATGAGCAGGCTTTGATCTGGAGCGGTTTTATTAAAGATGATTCCAGAACGACTCGTACTGGGTATCTATGGCGTCCAGCTTGTTATCCCGTGAGGCAACGTCATCGAGTTGCTGAATGTAGCGGAACTCGAACTGGTTATAGGCCGCGGTAGAGGACACCTTTTTGAACAGCTGTATATAGGATTCTTCACCGCCGCGGATCAGGGTAACTTTCTGCCGTTCCTTGAAACCGACCCGTGGGGTAACCAGCGTGTTGGGCTGGCCGACGAGCTTGATCTCCGGCAGCAGCAGCGCACGCATCAAGTCGCCGTCTTCGCCGGTCTTGTGCTGTACGCGGGCGCCATAGGGCGTGGCCCTCGGACTCAACAGCTCCACGCCAAGCAGGGTGGTCTGGTCCTTGAGCTGGCTTACCCAGCGGATCACGGCGATGCTCCAGGTGGTGCTGTCCGCCTCGCGCACTGCGATGACGTCGCCGGTTTTGATATGGCTGGGGATATCTGCTGACCATTCCAGGCAGTATCCGCCCGGGCTGACGTTGGCCATGCGCACCGGGAACACGGGATGGCGTTCCTTGGTATCCGTATTGGCGGGGTGGCCTGCTTCGCGGATGTGGTACTCCACATCCTCCAGCGCCATTTCCTCGCCGTCCGCTTTATTGCCTTCAAACACACGATCCCAGAGTTCTTTCTCCTGGATCGTGTCCTCTGCCTTCAGAGTGTCGTCGAGCTTCTGGTCCAACAGATGGGCATACTGCGACGACACCAGCGATTCGAAGTTGACCCCGCCGCTGACGTAAAAATGCGTATTGCTCAGTCCCACAGACACCCACAGCTTTTCCTGAGCCGGCGCACGCGCGAAGTTGCGCTTGCTCATTACGCCCCAGGAAGTAATGACATGTTCCAGCACGTTGGGGGACACAACCGTGTCCTTGTCGAACACGATGGATTGGTCACCGGTCTCCTGACGCAGCGTGTTCAGGTGCGCCACCAGTTCATCGGTGTCTATCACCCGGCAGTTGGCGCCGGGGTCTTCACTGTACAGTGAGCTGTAAATCGGTGGGTGGTCGCTGGAAAAATCAACCAGGAACAGGCCTTCGCCGTTCTCTGCCGGCGTCAGTTCGACGTATTTCACCCATTCCCGCAGTCCCTTGAACACACCGGCCAGGTCGCGCTGCCGCAGCTGGTTTGGCTTGCAGCTGCCCAGCAGGAGGACACGCAGGTAGGTATCAGTAATGCTGCCGTCGCCGGCGATTCCATCAACAACCAGCTGGCTGGACAGTTTTTGTCGCTCCGCCAGCAGGAACAGCTGGTGCAGCTCTACCCAGGCATTGATCTCCACCGGCTGGTAAAGCTGGTAAGACACCAGCATCTTCATACTGGCGGTTGTAATAGCGCGGTGCAGCGCCATGCACACCAGTTTGGCCGGATTTGCGCCGGATATGGATTGGCGCCGCTGGATCGTCTGGATCGCGACAATGGTGTACGCGGTAGTGACCAGCTCGTAGAGGGTCTGTGCGAGCTTGGCCGCCTTGCGCGGTTCCTCGGGGAGTACGATGGGCTGGTTCAGGTAGTAGCGAGACAGGGTCTGCAGGGCCGAGTGCAGGGTGGGCCGCAGGGCTTCCAGAATTTCAAAGCGGACGTCCGGCTTCAGGTCTACCCGGTTCAGGTCACTGATGGCAGCGCGGAGCTGCTGTGCAACCTGGGCGGGATTGGCCATGGGCAAACTCTCCGCCCAGTTGGTGGCCTGATCCGGCGTAAGCCCGAACAGCACGAACTCAGACAGGTCCTGTCTGGGTATCCGCAGCTTGATCGGCTCGTTTGTACTCATCCCGCTGGTCTCTTTTTTCGCTGGGCTCGACCGCTTTTCTTCCGCCCAGATCTTGTTATGTCTGCTTGTACGCCTGTCAAAACCCTGTGCCCAACGCCTGGCAGCAAGGTGCAAGCGGCAGTGTTTTGCTTGTTTACGTGGCTGTGATTACAGAGCTTTTCTCACAGACGGCAGGCATAACGCCAGCCAAACCACCCTAATGTTCGACCCAGGTCGCAAAACATTTTAGCCGGACCTGCGAGTGTCAATCGACACAGTTTACGCCGATTCTCTCGTCAAACGATAATTCTCAGCACGTATACTACCTAAGTAATTGTTTTAGGTAAAAAATATTATTTGCGCCCGGCAGGCTCCAGGGCGCCTGCAAATGTGGCGCCGCCCAGTTGTCATAGCGGGTTACGCCTCTGCGCCAGGCCGGTGCAGCGCACTGCCATCCCGTGGCACTTCGCGCTATCATTGCGCGCGTCTGAACACCGCCCCAAACGAGGTTGAAACGCCCCATGGCAAGCTACTCCACCAACGAATTTCGCGCCGGCCTGAAGGTGATGCTGGACGGTGATCCCTGCAGCATCATTGAAAACGAGTTTGTAAAGCCCGGCAAAGGGCAGGCGTTCAAT
>JAZBPS010000174.1:0-24895 GCA_036353375.1 Halieaceae bacterium
AAAATACAGGTGCCGTTGCCGTATTCGTGGGCATTGACCAGCTCCAGGGCCGCATCGGCGCTGGCAACCCGCATAACGCAAAGCACCGGGCCGAAAATCTCCTCGCGGTAGACCGTCATGTCGGGTCGCACCTTGTCCAGCACACAGGGGCCCAGGAAGAAACCCTTCTCGCAGCCCTCTATCTGCAAGTGCCGGCCGTCCACCGCCAGTTCGGCTCCCTCGGCAACGCCGCTATCCACGTAGCCCAGCACTTTCTGCCGATGTTCGCGACTGATCAACGGTCCCATATCGGCCTGTGGATCTGTGCCGGGGCCTACCTTCATCTCGACAATCTTGCTGGCAAGACCCGCAACCAGAGCGTCTGCCACGTCGTCTCCCACGCATACCGCCACCGATATCGCCATGCAGCGCTGACCGCAGGAGCCAAACGCCGCGCCCATCAGCGCGCTGACTGCGTTGTCGATGTCCGCATCCGGCATCACGATGGCGTGGTTTTTGGCACCCCCCAGCGCCTGCACGCGCTTGCCGCTGGCGCTCGCCGTGCGGTATACCGATTCGGCCACGGGCGTTGACCCGACGAAGCTCACGGCCTTGACGTCCCCGTGCGCCAGCAGGGCCTCCACCGTCTCCCGGTCACCATTGACGATATTGAAAACACCGGCGGGCAGGCCTGCCTCTTCCAGCAAGCGCGCGCACAAGAGCGAGGCGGAGGGCACCTTCTCCGAGGGCTTCAGGACAAACGTGTTGCCGCAGGCAATCGCCAACGGGTACATCCACAGCGGCACCATGGCCGGGAAATTGAAGGGCGTGATACCGGCAACAACGCCCAGCGGATGAAACTCGGACCAGCTGTCGATGGCAGGACCCGCGTTGCGCATATGCTCACCCTTGAGCACCTCCGCAATGCCGCAGCAAAACTCCACAACTTCAAGGCCGCGCCGGAACTCGCCCAGCGCGTCATCGGTGACCTTGCCGTGCTCTTCGGTAATCAGCGCAGCGATCTGGTCGGCATGCTGTTCCAACAGGGCGCGGAAGCGAAACATGATTGCAGCCCGCTTCGCCGGCGGCGTATCGCGCCAGCCCGGAAATGCCCTGATGGCTGCGGCCACAGCGGCGTCCACGACTGAACTGTCGGCGACGGCCACGGCGCGCACAACCTCACCCGAGGCGGGGTTGGTCACCGCCAGGCGCCGCGAGCCCCGCACATCCAGGGACGCGTCAATATAGTGTCCCAGCAGTTCCTCGCCTGACGCGTCGGCCGATGTTTTCGCGATATCCATGTTCATATTCGTTTCCCTGGGGTACCTCAGTTGGCGTTACCCCTGTCAGTGTCTGGTCTAGGCAACCGCGTCAACAACGCGACGTACGCCCTCAAAGGCGCGCTCGAGATCGTCGATCGTGGCGTTGAGGAAGGGCGAGAACTGCAAAATGTCCATGCCGTTGCGCACCACGACTTTCTCGTCCCAGAAGCAGCGTTTGTGCACCTCAAGTCCACGCGCACCTGCAGCGCCTTCCCGGGGCGCAAGCTCTATGGCACCCATCAGGCCCATATTGCGCACGTCTATGACTTTTTCGTGTCCGGCAAAGGCATGCAGCATTTCCTGGAAGGGCTCTTCCAGCGCTCTGGCCTGCTCGAACAGCCCTTCTTCGCGGTACACGTCCATGCAGGCAACGCCGGCCGCTGCCGCCACCGGATGGCCGGAGTAGGTGTATCCGTGGAACAGCTCAATCGCTGACTCGGCGCCGTGCATGAAAGCCTCATGGATTTTTTCCTGCACCAGCACTGCCCCCATCGGGATGACCCCGTTGGTAATCCCTTTGGCCGTTGTGATGATGTCCGGCATAACATCGAAACGATCTGCCGCGAAGGGAGCGCCAAGCCGTCCGAACGCGGTGATGACTTCATCAAAGATCAGCAGTATGCCGTGGCGATCACAGATTTCCCGCAGGCGTTCCAGATAGCCAACGGGGGGCGGAATGACACCGGTAGACCCGGCAACCGGCTCGACAATGACCGCCGCAATATTGCTGCCATCGTGCAGTGTGCAAAGGCGTTCGAGGTCATCCGCCAGGTGTGCGCCCCATTCCGGCTGACCCCGGGAGAACGCCGTGTGCTCCATATCAATGGTGGTGCGAATGTGATCGACACCGGGTATCAGATTGGCACTGAAGGCCTTGCGGTTCGGCACCATGCCACCCACGGAAATGCCGCCAAAGTTTACCCCGTGATAACCGCGCTCCCGGCCGATCAATCGCGTGCGCTGCCCTTCTCCCCGCGCGCGATGGTAGGCAAGCGCCATCTTCAGGGCGGTCTCCACCGACTCCGAACCCGAATTGGTGAAGAAGCAGCGGGTGAATGCGGGCGGCGCCAGATCAATAACGCGCTGTGCCAGCTCAAAAGCGCGATTGTTACTCACCTGGAAACCTATCGCGTAATCCAGCTCGGCAACCTGTTTCTGCACCGCCTCGACGATCTTCGGGTGGCAATGGCCAATACCGCAGGTCCACAGGCCTGCGAACAGATCGTACAAGCGGTCGCCGCTTTCAGTGGTGTAGTAGTGACCCTGCGCGCCGCTGATGATTCGCGGCGCCTTTTTGAAATCACGGTTAGCCGTGAAAGGCATCCAATAGGCATCGTAGGGCGTGCTGTCCTGGGCGGGAACATTCTTCGCAATTTCGTTCATGGCAGTGGCTCAAGGGTGCTTTTCGCGCAGTGTACGCCCGGCCTCGTCTGTTAAACAATCCGTTAACCCAAAAACTTAACTGCTTGATTTTTCATGAAATAAGCAAAAAAATGTTTAACTTAATTAACAGTGCCGCCAAAAGGCGACCGCTGGAAACAGGGACAAGGCAGAGACATACGCATGGACATACCAATCGGTGAACGCCTGCGTCGGATACGACAGATCTACGGTATTTCGCAGCGCGAGCTTGCCAGGCAGGCAGGTGTTGCCAACGCCACCATCTCACTGATCGAGAATGGCAAACTCAATCCCACAGTGAGCATGCTCAAGAAAGTGCTGGAGGGCATTCCAATCAGCCTCAGCGAGTTCTTCAGCGACAGCGAAGACGCCACCGGGAAAGTGTTCTACCGGGAGAACGAGCTAACCGGTATTGCCGAAGGCGGGGTGTCATACCTGCAGGTAGGTGCCAACCTCCGCGACAAGGACATACAGTTCCTGAAAGAGCGCTACGACCCCGGCGCCGGAACCGGTGGGCACGCTATGGCACACGAAGGAGAGGAGTGCGGCATGATCCTGTCCGGAAAACTGCGGGTGACCGTGAACGGTGAGTCGAGGGTGCTGGGTCCGGGGGACGCCTACTACTTCAAGAGCAACCAGCCCCACAGCTTCGAGAATCCGGGTCGCGAACCCTGCGAATTGATCACCGCCTGCTCACCGCCATCCTTCTAGCCGCCAGGGTGTGACGGCTTCAGCTATCGGCCAGCTGGTGCCGGCGCTGCACAGCGCGCCGGTACTGCGCCGGGGTTCTGCCAGTGACCTTCTTGAAGGCAACGTAGAACGTTGAGGTACTGTTGAAACCGACGTCCAGGGCGACTGCAAGCACCGTCGGCGCAGCGTCGGTGGCAGCATCCAGCATACGGGTCGCCTCACGAATCCGATAATTGTTCACGAAGTCAAAAAAGCTGGTACCGAACCCGGCATTGATGACCTGGGACACGTGATTGACCGACGCGCCCAGCTGTTCCGCAAGCATTGGCAGGGTCAGGTCAGGCGTCAGGTACAGCTTGTCTTGCTCCATCAACTCGAGCAGCCTGGACTTGATCTCCTCCAGCTGAGACGCACTGAGGCCGGACTTGGCGTAGCGCTGCGCACGCGCAAGTGAGGTCGCACTGACCACAGGGCGCCGCGGGGCACTTTCCTCTCGCTGCTCGTAATAGTCGGCAATTTCTACCGCGGCACCATCCTTGAGGGTGATAAATTCCGAGCCAAACCAGCTCGCACCTTCGCCGCTGAGCGGCGATGCCTTGTACTGGAATGCGATGGAATCACCGCCGGTGCAGACATCGCCGACCAGGGTGTAGCGATAGTTTGCCCCCACAAATTCCTCGTTGAGGTGACTGCTGAACTGCTGGCGCGAGAGTTGCTGTTGGTAAGTGATATCGCGGTAGGTGCCATCTTCCGCCATGTGCGCAATCACGGCGTCAGAGTCCTGGCTGTTCCAGGCCTCTATATACGTCGCTACAAATTCATGCGCATCAAAATTTTCGGAATCCAGACTCATGGCGGGAGTTACCAGCAATGACCCGACCGATACTGCCGCATGCATGAAATAGACACAATAGCAGCGCGGTTATGCAGTGTGTCCGGCGATCAGGCCCGGTCGCGCAGAATCTGGTTGGCAGCATTGTGTCCCGGCAGGCCACTGACGCCACCACCGGGGTGTGCACCTGACCCGCAGAGATAGACTCCCGCCACGGGCATACGGTAGTCCGCCAGGCCGGGTACGGGCCGCATTGAATAAAACTGGTCCAGGTGCAGTGCTCCGTGAAAAATGTCCCCGCCCAGCATCCCCAGGTCGCGCTCGATATCCAGCGGCGTCTTGATCTGGCGACCCACGACAGACGCCGCAAAATTTGGCGCGTGCACATCTATGGTGTTGATGACCTGGTCAGCCACGTCCTCAGCCACATCGTCCCAGCTGCGGCCGTCCGGCAGATGACGCTGGAAATGCTGGCAAAACAGGCTGGCTACATGTGCGCCAGGCGGTGCCAGGGTGTCATCCTGGGTACTGGGAACCTGCATGGAAATTACGGGTGCCTGTGACCAACCTAGCGTTTTTGCATCCGTATACGCCTTTTCGATGTAGCCGAGGGACGGGCACACCTCAATCGCGCCCTTGAAGTGTTCCTCGCCCTGCCCCGCCATGGCGGTGAACTGCGGCAGCTCAGACAGCGCGACGTTCATGCGGAATGTGGCTGAATGGCTGCGATAGGCGCTGATGCGGCGCTGCTGCTCTTCATCGAGATATTGCTCACCCAGCATTTTTTGCAACAAGGTCTGTGGGTGCACATTGGCTGCCACCGCCCTCGCCGTGATCTCACGCCCGTCTGCCGTCTTCACGCCCACGGCTCGTCCGTTTTCCACGAGGATACGTTCTACAGGACAGCCTGTTTCTATCTGCGCGCCTTTACTGCGTGCGTAACTGGCCATGGCCTGGGTTATTGCGCCCATGCCTCCGCGGGCGATCCCCCACGCGCCGGCTTTTCCCTTTACCTCGCCAAACGCATGATGCAGCAACACGTAGGCCGTGCCCGCCTGGTAGGGCTCAGCAAAATTGCCGATCACACCCTCAAGCCCCAGCACCCCTTTAAGTGCTTCACCCTCAAACCACATGTCCAGGTAATCCCCCAGGGACTTGGTCATAAGGTCAACCAGCACAGCCTGGTGCTTCTTGCCCAGCCGATGCATCAGCTTGCCGGATTTCAGCAGAGACACAGCATCACGCCAGCCGCCACCGATGTTGGGTGGCGCCTCCGCGGCCATAGACCGCAGCGCCATGGCCACCGCTTCAATTTCTGACTCAAACGCATCAATGCGATCTGCGTCTCGCCTGGAGAAACGCGCAATCTCTTGCCGCGCCTGCTCACCATCGCGCGTCAACAAAAGTTTGTCATTTTCCAAAAGGCTGAGCGTGCCCGCGGGCCGCTCCATGATCTCCAGTCCGTGCTTTTCAAGCGCCAGTTCAGCGATCACCTTCGGGTGCAGCAGGCTGACCGAGTAGGAGTACACCGAGTTGCGGAACCCCGGGTGAAACTCCTCGGTGACGGCCGCGCCGCCTACCTTGTCCCGCGCTTCCAGCACGGTCACCCTGCGCCCTGCCCTTGCCAAATAGCCAGCGCAGGTCAGGCCGTTGTGGCCTGCGCCTATGATGACCACGTCCGTGTCAGTGCTTTTGGTCATGCTCTTGATGCTCGTGGGTTAATGCCGCATGGTCGAGTATACGCATGCGACTCTGAGGGCTGTTCCTAGCGGACACGCTAGGAAGAACCCTCCAGGGTAAATGCGTCTAATCAGGGTATGCAGGAGCATCTTTAGTGAGGACAATTCCCGTGCCGTTTCTTGGCCGGGTCGATCAGCGGCAGGTTTTCAAGGCTGCCGTATATCTGCTGTTGCTGGTGAATTTCGTTTTTTACTTCCGCGATGATCTGCGCACAGCTTCCTACACCATGCGCAACGGCGGCGACCTGTTGCGCTGGGCAGGCTCCTTCACCACAACCATAGACCTGACAGGCTGGTTCGTACTGCTGTTCCTGCTGGAACTGGAGACCTGGGTACTCTCGGACGAAGTGCAGGGGCGCAGGGCGGTAGCCGTCACGGTGCAGGGCATACGCCTGGTTTGCTACTGCTTTCTCGCCCACTCGGTGTACAGCTTTGGCCGCATATACCTCGGCCTCGCCAACGCATCGCCAATACCTGGCGTAAACGATCTGTGCCAGCTCGTGGCAACGGACATCTCCTTCGTTCGCAACCTCAATTACACCGACCTGACCGCGGCAAACTGTGACGCACTGTCACAGGCCTCGCAGTTTTTCTTCGCCGAGCCCGGGCTGGTCGTAACCGACGCCGACGGGCTGGCGCTGGAGCAGAATCTGGCGCTTGCGGACTGGATGGAAGTCGTGATCTGGCTGGTCATACTTTTCACCATCGAAGTCATGGTGCGACTGCAGGACCAGGGAAAGACCCGTGGCATGCTGGTCAATACGATGAAAATTTTCAAGATGCTTTGCTACACGGCGTTATGGGGTATCGCGGCTTACTGGGTGACCCTGGGCCACTACCGCTTCGCCTATGACGAGAGCCTGTGGATACTGGGCTTTATCACCATCGAATCAAACATGCAGGCATGGAAGCGCGAGATCGAGGCGGAACGACAGCACGATGAAATCCTCGGCGCGCGCATAAGCTGATGCCCTGCGCAATTCCGTACTGACACATAACCAGGAGATTCACATGCCGGAAATCAAAGTTCAAAAAGGCTGCTCAACGCTCACCAACCTCGTGCCCGTGGATTCCTTTGGCGAGCCGGTGGGCGAACTGCCGAAACAGACCGACGCAAACTTTTTCCAGGAGGGCGCCATGTACGCGGGCACCTGGGAATGTGAGCCGGGCATTCTGGAGCTGGATTTGCAGCTGACCGAATTCTGTCACCTGCTGGAGGGCCACTGGATTCTGACCTCCGAATCCGGGCAGGTGACGGAGGTTAAAGCCGGCGACAGCTGGGTATTCCCGAACGGCTGGAAGGGCCGCGCCGAAGTGGTGGAGAAGGTACGCAAGGTTTATATGATGATTGTGCAGGGCTGATATGACGACCGGCACGACATCACCCGGCGTCGTCGTGGCCTCACTTTACGTTGGGAAAGAAGGGGAGCTGGGAAAGGCAGAAACAGAACGCCTGACGCTTGAACTGGACGGCATCGTCGGCGACCGCCATCGCGGTATGTCGCGCCGTTGCTGGGAAGGTGACAAGCAGGCGGAGGGCACCACACGGCGCAACGAACGTCAGTGGTCCGCCATCTCCAGTGAAGAGCTGGCCGAGATCAGCCATGCCATGGGGCTTGCGGAGACACTGCGCGCGGGGACTGTAGGCGTCAACCTGTGCTTGTCCGGTGTGCCGGACCTGTCGCGATTACCGCGCGGCACGACCCTGTCATTCCCTTCAGGCGCGGTCTTGATGGTTGAGGAATACAACCCACCCTGCGCCGATATGGGCGCCAAGATTGCCGCGGAATACAAGCGCACGACCGGAGAGCCCATAGCGACACCAGACTTCTCAGCAGCGGCCAAATTCTGCCGTGGCGTCGTCGGTGTGGTTGAGGTGCCGGGCGATATTCAGGTGGGTGACGAGGTCAGGATTGAGCAGGAACCGTTGCCCAAATGGTTAAGATAAAGGCCCTGGGTTAAAACCGCTGTCCTGCTGCCTGTAGCGGCAGCCAGGGAAGACTCACCGTCTAGAAATCCGCGGGAGGCGTGGCCCGGGCGCGCGGCGGCGACCAGAACGGTTTGTCCACCACGGTGCACCGAGCAATCTTGTCGTACTGGCGCAGTTCCTTTTCATAGTGAATCTCCGCCCAAAGCTCGCCCTGCACGTGCGCTGTTTCAATCATGGCGAGGGCAATATTGGCTTTTACTGCGGGTGACCACATGGCCGAAGTGACATACCCCACGTGCTTTTGGCAGCCTTTATCCCGATAAATCCACGCACCCTCGGCAACCTTGTTACCTTCTATGTCCAGCTTTGTCAGCGTGTAGCGCGGCCCGCGCTTTTGCTCCTCCAACAACGCACGACGACCGTTGAAATGAGGTTTCTTGAAATCCACCAGCCAGCCCAGCCCGAGCTCAAACGGCGTCTGGTCGTGCTGGAAGTGGACCGTCTTCAATGCCTCGTTGAACTCCATGTCGGGCATGATAAAGCCCGCCTCCAGCCGCGCCATATTGGTCGCTGACTCACCGTAGGGCTGGATGCCGTAGTTCTCGCCGGCCGCGTAAAGCGTATCCCACAGTGCCAGAGCCTGCGGCGGATCGATCCACAATTCGTAGCCCAGATCACCGGTAAATCCGGTGCGCGACACCATCAACTGGGTGCTGCCAAAGGGAAACAGCGCGATATTGAATGGCTTCAGATTCTCGATGCCCTCGAGACCCATCGCCTTGAGCACGGCGCAGGAAGTGGGTCCTTGCAGTGACAGCCCCGCCACCCTGTCTGACATGTCTTCTATCACGAGATCGGGAAAGCCCAGGCTGGCCTTCTTCAGCCATGCCAGGCTGGGACTGCCGCAGGTCAGCATAAATTTCTGCGACCCCAGCCTGAAGATCGTCCCGTCATCGATCAGCCTGCCCTCGTCCGTGCACCACACCACATAGGTAACCCGATTTTCGCCCAGCTTGCTCACGTCCCGGGTCACCATGCGATCGAGCATGGCTTCTGCATCGGGGCCTTCAATGTAGTACTTCTGCATCGGGCAGATATCGTAGGTGCCACAGGTATTGCGGATGCAAAAGTACTCGTACTCTACATCGTAGTAATAGTCGGCAAACTTGTAGCCATTCCACTGTGACCAGGCCTCGCGCACGTTCAGTGCTGCCTGCCGCTCATGGAAGTGAGAGAGCTTGAGTCGTTCCTCGGCAAACGGATCGGGCTGCCTTGCAAGCTGTGAATCCTGTGCGCTCATGATGGTTTACTCATCGTAGCAATCGTCTTCCGGTACGGTATTGGGTCGGCGCAGGTCCATAAGGATTTCCCGGGCCGCATTCGCGCCACAGGCCGAGGAAACACCCCCACCCGGATGCGTCGAGGAACCGCACATATACAGCTTATTGACCGGCATACGGTACTGCGCGTAACCGGGGAACGGGCGATTGAAAAGCAGCTGGTCGATGGTCAGCTCACCCTGGAATATGTTGCCCTCGGTAAGGCCGATCTCATTTTCAATCTCGTGGGGCGTGCGCACCTCCATATGCACGATCAGGTCCTTGAAGCCCGGGGCGTGGCGCTCAATCTTGTCCACCACGGTTTGGCCGAATGCATCGCGCTTCTCAGGCGTCCAGGGACCGTCTGCGAGTTTGGGCGGGCAGTACTGGATAAAGTTGGACATCCAGTGCTGGCCCGGCGGCGCCACCGTGGGGTCCCAGGCCGAAGGAATCACCGACTCGATAAATGGATCATCGGACCAGGTACCTCGTTTCCAGCAGTCATACGCCTTTTCCAGCGTGTCCATGGAACCGCAAAAGCCCTGCCCACCTCGATTGATATAGCGGTTGCCCTCGGGCACGCCTATCCACCTGGGCAGGCCGGAAAGCGCGATATTGACCTTGCCGGAGGAACCGCGAATCTTGAAATTCTTCGCTTTATCGTAGATGCCATCAGGCAGGTCCGCGGGATCCATAATCTTCGTGAAGGTGCGCCTGGCATCGAGGTTGGAAACGATGATATCCGCCTGCAGCTCGTCGCCGTTTTCCAGCGCCACGCCGCAGGCCTTGCCGTCCTTGACGATAATCTGAGCGACGCCTGCCTCCGTGCGTATCTCACCTCCCATCTCCTTGAGCGCATTCGCCAGCGCATTGGAGATCGCGCCCATACCACCCCTTGCCAGGCCCCATGCGCCAATGCTGCCGTCGACATCGCCCATGACGTGGTGCAACAGGATGTAGGCAGAGCCCGGGGAGCGTACGCCCAGGGCGGTGCCAATGATTCCCGGCGTCGCCATTGAGGCACTGATCAACTCATCCTCGAAATAGTCTTCCAGGAACTCTGCTGCACTCATGGTGAAAAAGCGGATGTATTCGTACAGTTCGCGCTCGCCGAGGGACCAGAATTCCTTTGCCAGGAACAAAAGCTCCTGGATGTCGCGGATGCGCATGCGCGCGGGATCCGGCGGCGTGCGCAGCAACGTTTTGCGTATCAGCTGCGCATAACGATTGAGGTCCGCCTGGAACCGGAACATGGCGTCCGCATCGTGGGGCGAGCGCGCTCGCAGCGCGTTATAGGCCGGCCCCTCCGCGTGATAGCTCATCAGGGTATCGCCCGGGCGATCGCCAAAGCTGGCGGTGCCCAGGTAGGGCACCAGTATCAGACCGTGCCGGGTCAGGTCGAGATCCCGGTGGATGGACTGGCGCATCATTGAGCACACGTAGGAGCAGCTCGAGTACCACCATCCCTCGTGCATTTCCCGGGATACGGCTGCGCCGCCGATATAATCGTTCTTTTCCACCACCAGTACCGACAGCCCGGCTTTGGCCAGGTAGGCCGCGTTGGTCAGCCCGTTGTGACCGGCACCAATGATAATGGCATCGTACTTTTTCATTGCAGTATCGCCCGTGCGGCATTCCGCCCCGCAGCGCCTGCCAGGCCGCCGCCCGGGTGGGTACCGGCACCGCAGAGGAAGAAGCCTGGGATGGGGGTGGCATACTGCGCGGCCTCGTAGGTCGGGCGCATCATCAGCATCTGGTCCATCGCGACTTCCCCGTGGTGCCAGTGCCCCCCGGTGAGACGATAATCTCTCTCAAGGTCCAGGGGCGTAAGCAGCTCCGCGTGCAGAATGTGCTCGCGAATATCCGGCGCATGCACTGCAAGCGTGTCTATGAGCTTGTCCAGCAGTGCACTGCGCGCCTCGGGCGTCCAGCCGCCCTCCAGCGTATGGGGAACATACATCACGTTGGCCGACAGCACGTGCTGTCCGGCCGGCGCCGCGTCACTGCAGGTCAGGCTGGGTATCATGAACTCCAGCGCTGGCGTCTCGGGACAGCGCCCATACTTGGCATCGTCCCAGGCAAATTCCAGCGTATCCATGTCTGGCGCAATAATCATGCGACCGTCCGGATGATGAACGCCGGTGAAGCGCGGCAAGCCGGAGAGCGCAAGGTGCAGTTTTGCGACGTATCCTGTGCAGCGCAGTCGATTGATCCTGTTGCTGAAGCCGATCTCGAGATGCCGGGCGCCGACCAGCGTGAAGAAACTGTTTTTCGGATCTGCCGAGGAAACCACGCGATCTGCCGTGATGGTCTCGCCGTTCTCCAGCCGAACGCCGTCCACTCGCTGGCCGTGCTCATCACCTGAGACCAGCACATTGCTGACAGGACAATTCATTCGCAGCTCCACGCCGGCGCTGGTTGCCGCCGCAGCCAGCGCAGCGATGAGAGATGCGACGTTACCGGTCGGCAGGCTGTGGCCGCCGAGATGCTTGCCGATCATGCGATAGAGCATGGTCAGCACCGTGTTATTGGGCGAGCGAGGCGCCTGCGTCGAGCCCACCAACGCATCCCAGCACAGGGTTGCCTTCAGCAGCTCACTATCGAAGCGCTCATCCATCAGGTCGCGGGCCGGGAGTGAAGCGATGCGGAAGAACTCGCGCATATCATCCGTGCCCAGCAGGCGCAGCTTGACGCCGATCTGGGCGAAGGTGAGCAGCTCCTTCAGGCTGTTTGACCCCACACCCGGCATCAGCTTCAGCCAGGAAGGTTTCAATGCCATGGCAAATTTTTCCATCAGCCTGCGATAGTCCGCGTACTGCTTGCTGTCGCCGGCGCTGACACCAGAGACCTCGCCATGCTTCAGCACGACGTGATTCCCGTCGGCAGAAAGGCCGGTTGTCGCCATCTCTGTGCCCACACTACCAAAGCCATACTGCGCGAGCTGCAGCTCATTGAGGATTTCTTCGGGAAAATGCTGAAGGCTATGGGCCACGCTGGCCTTGAACCCCGGGTGAAACTCCCGGACGCTTGCCAGCCCGCCCGGCTCCGGAGCTGCTTCCAGCACCAGCACGCGCTGCCCGGCCCGGGCAAGATACAGGGCGCACACCAGTCCGTTGTGGCCCGCCCCGACGATGATAGTGTCGTATTGTGCCAAAACCGCTCCGCACCGTGTTGAGAGTTGGAGAGTCTAGCGATGGCCTCGCCGGGGTCACAACCGAGCCTATACGGCGAGAGCACTCCCGTGTAAACGCTTGCTAAGATGCGCCCATTCAGGCTAGCAGGCATCTCTATCATGTTCGGATTGCGCTTTCCCAGGGACACGCGAGAGCACACCACATCCTATTACGCCGCCACCGCAAGCCAGGGCGCCCCCTATCCCACACTGGAGAACAGAATCAAGAGCGATGTCGTGATCGTGGGCGGTGGCTTTTCTGGCGTGAACCTCGCCGTGGAGCTCTGCGAACGCGGGTTTGAGGTTACCCTGCTCGAAGCCAACCGCATCGGCTGGGGCGCAAGTGGCAGGAACGGCGGCCAGATCATCGGCGGTCTGGGACACGATCCCGGCAAGTTCAAGGGCGCCATTGGCGCAGAGGGTGTCGAAACCATTTACCGGATGGGCATTGAGTGCGTTGATGTGCTCCGCGAGCGCGTTGAGAAATACGCCATCGACTGCGATATCAAGTGGGGCTATTGCGATGTGGCACTGAAGCCCAAGCATATGCAGTGGTTCCGGGATTCGAAGCAGGAGCAGGAGGCGGCCGGTTACCCCCACGAACTGGTCCTGCTGGACAAGGAAGAGGTCAAGGAGTTCGTCGGCTCTGATGCCTACCTGGGCGGTCTCTATAACGCTCGCGGCGGCGGGCACCTTCACCCCCTGAACCTTTGCCAGGGCGAAGCCAGGGCCGCGCAGGAAATGGGCGCCCGTATCTATGAGCAGTCACGGGTGCTGCGACTGGAGCCCGGTGAAACAACCGTGGTGCATACTGAGCGGGGCGCTGTGGAAGCGCGCCGGGTTGTGCTGGCGGGCAACGCCTATATGGGCGGGCTGGTGCCCTATCTTTCAAAGCGCGTTCTGCCCGCCAGCAGTTGCATGATTGCCACAGAGCCATTGTCCGAGGAACAGGCCAGCTCCGTACTGCCCAGGGATGTCGCCGTGTGCGATCCGCGCACGGCGCTGGACTATTTTCGGCTCAGCGCCGACCGGCGCATGCTGTTCGGCGGACTGTCAAATTACACAGGCCTGGTTCCGGACAACTACGAAAAAGTCATGACCCGGAAGATGTTGAAAATTTTCCCCCAGCTCGCCGGCGTCAGGATTGACTACGCCTGGGATGGCCAGCTCGGGATCGGCATCAACCGCATGCCGCAGACAGGCATGCTGGACGACAACACGTATTACATCCAGGCCTATTCAGGACACGGCGTCGCCCCCACCCATATCATGGCGCGGGTTGTGGCCGAAGCGCTGGACGGCAATTCGCGACGCTTTGACATCATGAAACGCATCCAACACATGGCTTTCCCTGGCGGCAGGTACTTGCGCCGGCCCGGCATGGCGCTGGGCATGCTGTACTACAAGAGCCTGGACTATATCTAGCGAGGTGCGGCAGCGCAGCGCACAAGCACAGGGACATTGCCCGCAAGGGCGCAGGGGCTAAGCAATGAACAAACAGGTCACCCACCTGCACGACTATCTGGCTGCCAACCCGGAGCTGGCGACCATAGAGATTCTCACGCCAGACATGTGCGGGATTCTCAGGGCCAAGCGGGTGCCGCGGGCAGAGCTGGAAAGCTTTTTCACCCAGGGCCTGACGGGGCCGGGCACAACCTGCATCATGAACAGCCTGGGCGACTGCGGCGATATTTTCGGCGATGGTCAGTTCGATGGCGATCCCGACAAGGCCATACACCCTGTTGTTGAAACACTCGCCCCCATACCCTGGCTTACGCCGGCTACCCACCAGATGCTCGCGCACTGGACTGAGCTGGACGGGACGCCGCTTTACTGGAACTCGCGGGAAGTCCTGCGCCGTGCCACGCAGCCGCTGTTGGACATGGGTTACCGGGTGGTCGTTGCCACCGAACTCGAGTTCTATGCGCTGGCCGATGGCGACCAGGAAGTACCACAACCAAGGCTGGGAACCGTGCTCGGAACATCGACCACGCAGCAGGGCACACAGTACTGCAACCCGGAAGACATGGCAGAGTACGACAGCTTTCTGGAAGGCATCAGGTTGGCCTGTGAGTCGCAGCACATCCCCGCAACGACAGCACACCTTGAGTTTGCGCCAGGCCAGTTCGAGATCAACCTGCATCATACCGATGATGTTGTCGCCGCCTGCGATCACGCCTTGCTGCTCAAACGCGCGATAAAGGGGGTCGGCTGGCAGCACGGTATGGGCGTTACCTTTATGGCCAAGCCTTTCGCCGAACTACCGGGAAGCGGCCTGCATATTCACGTGAGTATCTATGATGAAAAGGGAGACAATATTTTCGTCGACCCGTCGTCAACCGCGGTACCGCCGTTCGGTGCGGCCATGCGCCACGCCATAGCAGGGCTGGCCCAGACCATGTCAGAAGCACAGGCGATGTTTGCGCCCAACGCAAACTCATACCGTCGACTGCAGCCGGGTTATTTCGCGCCGCTTACGCCTAACTGGGGTTACAACCACCGCGACGTGGCCCTGCGCATACCCGTGAGCAGCCCGGAAAACCTGCGCATAGAACATCGGGTGGCGGGAGCAGACGCCAATCCCTACCTGGTTTTGGCCTGCATACTGGCCGGCATTCACCACGGGTTACAGCAACAAGACGAACCGCCTGCGCCCGTCAAGGAGGGGGAGGTTCTGGATGACCAGCCAGTGACGCTGGCCACCAGTTGGCACCAGGCCCTGGACACCTTCAAACGGGGTGAGATACTGAAACGCTACCTGGGTGAGGCCTACTGGGATCTCTACTACAGGGCCAGGCTGGATGAGTGCAACCTGTTCCAGAAACAGGTCAGCAATATCGACTACAGCTGGTACCTGCGGTCGGTGTAGGGGCGGCCTTGCCGCCCTGTACAACCTTCTTACTCAAGGAAACCGCGACGCGTCACTGCTATCCCTGAAACACCACCGTCTTGTTACCGTGGATAATCACCCGGTCTTCAAGGTGGTACCTGAGCCCCCTGGATAGCACAGCCTGCTCCACGTCCCTTCCCAGCCGCACCATGTCATCCCGCGTGCAGCCATGATTAACGCGCACCACGTCCTGCTCGATGATGGGTCCCTCGTCGAGATCCTCTGTCACATAGTGACAGGTCGCACCAATAAGCTTCACGCCCCGGTCATAGGCCTTCTGGTAGGGGTTGGCGCCGATGAATGACGGCAGGAAGCTGTGGTGAATGTTGATGACCTGCCCGGCGTACTTCTGGCACAGCGTCGGCGGGAGAATCTGCATATAGCGCGCCAGCACAATCGTGTGGGCGTTATGGCGCTCAATAATTTCATCGATAGCGGCAAAGGCAGCCTGTTTGTCTTCTTTCGGCACGGGCACGTAGTGAAAAGGTATTCCGTGCCACTCCACCATGCTGCGCAGATTCTCATGATTAGACACCACGCAGGGGATATCCATCGCCATCTCGCCGTTTTTCCAACGGTGCAGTATGTCCGCGAGACAATGGGACGCATGGCTTGCCAGGATGACCACACGGCGCCGCTGGCTGTTGTCGCGTACGTACCACTGCATGTCATAACGGTCCGCAATCTCAGCGAAGCTACGCCGAAAGACGTCGATATCCAGCTCGCCGCCGGTGTCGCGAAAGTGATTGCGCATAAAGAACCAGCCTTGCTGCTGGTCCGTGTGATTGCTGGACTCCAGCAAGGTCGCACCCTGGGCCGCTACAAACGATGCGACAGCGGCCACCAGCCCAATCTGGTCGCGACATGAAGTTACCAGTGTGTAAGTGGGTGTTCCCGCGTCAGCCATATGGCCTCTCCTCTTCCAGCGTGGCTACGATACACGGCTTGCCCGGCCGCGTGTATCTTTGCGGGAAGGCGCGGAAGCAGGGCGCAGCGCTCTCCGAACGTATAGGGCGCGACTCGGTGCGCGTCAGGGAGCATTACACTCCGCTGGAGATGGCGGACTTCGCGTCGCCTGACCTTTCCACGCGCTCAGGAGGCCAGATCATTATCCAGGTCCCAATGCCATCACCGTCGCCTGGTACCGACGCTGCAAACACTTCCTGCGACAAACTGCGCACCGGCCAAGGATGGTCGCCTGCCGCAGCGAGGCAATCCAGGGGATAACTGTGGATATTTACACGTCACTGGTAGTACTCAGCGTGGTGATCTTCGTCGGCATCGGCACATGGTCCGGTCGCGGGGTTCGAGAGCTGGACGACTATTATGTGGCCGGCCGCAGGGCCCCCACCCTGCTGATCGTGGGCAGTCTTGTTGCCAGCGTATTCAGCACATCGATCTTCCTGGGTGAAGCGGGTTTTACCTACGCGGGACAACTGGGCCCCTACATGCTGATGCCCGGCATCGCGGTGGCGGGATATATCTATGGCGCACTTTTGTTCGGTACGTTTCTACGCAGGAGCCGCGCGCCTACGGTGGCGGATTTCCTGGGCCAGCGGTTTAACAGCCGACGCGTGCAGCAGGCTGCAGGTATCACGATCATACTGGGGCTGGGTGGATACCTGCTGGTGGTCACGCAGGGCGCAGCAATTCTTCTCGCCGACCTGTTCGGCATCAGCTATGCCACCGCACTCATCCTGACCTGGTTAAGCTACACCCTGTTCACCTTGTATGCGGGGTCTCGCGGCGTCGTCATTACAGACACCCTGATGTTCCTGCTGTTCACCGCAGCAACCATACTGTTTGTAAGCTACATCACCGACGACTTCGGTGGCGTGCGTGCGGCCGTGAGTCAACTGGCCGTGTTCGACAGCAAGCCGGGGATCGCCTCCTGGCATGGCGTTGTGGGGCCGGGCACAGACTGGCCCACGCCCATGGACTATCTCATCTGGACGGTGATCGTCGACAGCGCCTGGGGTGTTGTCTATGCCGTTAGCCCCTGGCAGGCCAGCCGCCACCTGATGGCCAGGAACGAGCACGTGGTATTGCGCTCGGCCATTTACGCCTGCTTCGCCGTGATCCTGATGCAAATACTGATTTACGGCGGCGGCGGCCTGATAAACCTGGCCAACCCCGATATCTCGCCTGTGGAGACCGTTATGCTGTGGGCGGCAAAGCATCTGGTACCCGATATTCTGGGTGCGATGCTGGTGGCGGGAATTGTCGCGGCAGCGCTTTCCTCCGCCTCCACCTTCCTGTCCCTGGTCGGGTTCAGCGTCAGCAATGACGTCAGCCCGCACAGGTCTGAACTGTCCCTGGGCGGCACGCGGCTGGCCATGCTCGCCACCGGGCTAGCCGCGTTGCTCGCGAGCTTCTTCGTACCACCGAATGTATTCTGGCTGATGCTGTTTATCGGCACCGTGTTCGCCTCGTCCTGGGGACCGGTGGCGTTCATGAGCGTCTGGAGTTCCCGCATCACCGCCAACGGTGCATTCTGGGGTATTACCGTGGGCTTTATTGGCAACGTGATACCCGCTGCGCTGGAGTATTTTGGCTGGGTCGTATGGCCCGTACTGTTACCCCCGGTGGTAACGGGTACCTTGCTGAGTCTCGCGGCTATCTTTTTCTGCGCGCAGCGTGAAACACCCAGTGTGCAAGAGCGGAGCTTTCGGGAAAAGCTGCATATCACGCCGTTGGCAGATCGCGATGCGGACAAGCTGCGTATCACGTTGATCGCACCGGCGTGCCTGATACTCTACGGGTGCGTGATGCCTGTCGTGATGCTCAGCCTGTATGTATTCCCCTACCAGGCCAGCCGAGGCGAGCTTGGCCCTGATGGCGGCATTAACTGGGCAACAGGGGAGGCGATCGCAACCCTGGGGGCGCCGCTGATCTACATTCCACTGGGCATCATTGCGATGCGCGTTATTCGCCGCCGTTACCAGCCACCCGGGCACGCGGCACCAACAGCGGCCAGTGCCGCCGGGCAGGAACAGGAGCTTCCACAACATGGCTGAGACCCGTTTCGATGCGATTGTCATCGGTGCAGGACACAACGGTCTGACCGCGGCCAACTACCTTGTCCGCAGCGGCATGAAGGTCTGTGTGCTGGAGGCGCGTCATGTTGTGGGCGGTGCTGCCGTCAGCGAGGAGTTTCACCCAGGCTACCGCAATTCTGTGGCCTCCTACGTGGTCAGCCTGCTGCGACCCGAGGTCGTCCGTGACCTTGAGTTGGAGCGCTATGGCTATTCCCCCATCCTGCTGGGCAATTCACTGTATCTGGATTCGAGCGGAGACTACCTGCTCCTGAACGACGACGAGGCACATAACCGCGCCCAGTTCGCCAAATTTTCCAATACCGATTACGACGCTTATCTCGCCTTCGAAGAAAACGTTGAAAAGGTGGGCGCGATATTGTCCAGGCAATGGTTGCAAACGCCACCGAAGCTTGCCGATGGGGGCCTTGGTGATCTGCTGGCGGCGGCAAAGCTGGGGATGGATGTTTACAAGCTCGATGACGACGCGCGCTGGCGGCTGGTGCAGTTTTTCGTTGGCGCACCGGATTCCATTATCGAGCGCTGGTTCGATAGCGAGAAGGTTAAATCCATGATCGCTGCGCATATCTTGCCGGCGAACTACGCCTCCCTGCAGCAGCCCGGTGCCAGCCTCGCCATGCTGCACCACGCGGTTGGTGAGATCGACGGCCGCAAGGGCGCCTGGGGCCTCGTCCGCGGCGGTATGGGCGCCATCACCCAGGCCATGGCTGCCTCGGCACAGGCCCATGGCGCAGACATTCGCACCAGTAGTCCCGTGCAGCGCATTCTGGTGCAGGGTGGCACCGTGACCGGCGTTGAGCTGGTCAGCGGCGAGGTTCTGCATGCGCCAGTGATCGCGGCAAACACCGACCCCAACCGCACTTTCCTGAAGCTGCTGGGCAGGGAGCACCTCACGGACACCTTCGCGGACGATATCGGCGCCTTCAGGCAGGAATCGGCATCACTGCGCATGAACCTGGCACTGAAGGGGTTGCCGGAGTTTGCCGCCCTGCCCGGCACTACCGCGGGTCCGCAGCACAAGGCCAGTATCACGCTGATCGAGAGCAAGGACCACGTTGAACAGGCCTATCGCGCATCCCGCAGCGGGCAACCCGCCGACCCGCCTATTATTGAGGCGATCATCCCCAGCACCATGGACGACAGTCTCACCGATACCCCTGGCACCCACGTCATGAGCCTGTTGTGCAAATACATGCCCTACGAGCTCGCTGGCGGCAGGCACTGGGATGATGAAAAGCCGAGAGTGATCAGGAACATCCTCGCCTACGTTGAGAAGTTCATCCCGAACCTGCCGGAAATCACCGTAGGGGTGCAGTGCCTTACCCCACTGGACATAGAGCGCACCTTTGGCATGACTCGCGGTGATATCTGTCACGGTCGCCTGGAACCCGACCAGCTGTTCAGTATGCGACCCCATCCGCAGGCGGCGCAGTACGCCACACCCGTCAAAGGACTGTACCTGTGCGGTTCTGGCGCGCACCCCGGCGGCGGCGTGACCGGCGCGCCGGGCCACAACGCCGCCAAACGCATACTGAAGGACCAGCGTTAATCCAGCGCGTCCCTCAATACGGGACCGGGATGGTGAGCGTTTCCTTGACCTGCTCCATAACAACGTAGCTGGTCGATTCCTGCACCCCCGGCAGGCTGAGGAGCGTCTCACCGAGAAACTGTCGATAGGCGCTCATATCAGCCACCCGCGCCTTGATCAGATAATCGAAGTTCCCCGATACCAGGTAACACTCCTGGACTTCAGGCAGGTCGTACACGCTGCGGGTAAATTCCTCGAACACCTCCTGGGAGGTGCGCTGCAGGCGGATTTGCACAAACACCACAAGAGCGGCATTCAGGTATACCGGGTCCAGTATCGCCTGATACCCCTTGATCACACCGTCTCGCTCAAGCCGCTTTACCCGCTCTTTGCAGGGGGTGGTGCTCAGGCCAACGCGCCGCGCCAGCTCGGCGTAGCTGATGCGCCCATCACGCTGCAGCAGGCGCAGAATATTGCGGTCGATTTTTCCCAGCGTTTCCAGCTTTTTCTCGATCACCGCCACTCCTCCGTTTCCCGCCTGACAGGGAAAAGCCATTTCGACTATTTTATGCCCAGAATTAGCCGATTCAACTGTTTCAATGCCATATTAATGCGAGAAAAGTCCTTTAGCTGGGAATAAAATCCGCGGAATGACTATATACGCTACGGAGTAGCAACCATGTACATTGGCGTACCCAAGGAAATCAAGAATCACGAGTATCGCATCGGCCTGACGCCTGCGGCGGTGCGCGAGTTGGTGAACCAGGGCCATCGGGTTGCCGTTGAGGACAACGGCGGCAAAGCGATCGGTTTCGACAATGCGCAATACCAGGCGGCTGGGGCAGAGATACTCCCGGACGCTGCCAGCATCTTTGCGGCGACGGATATGATCGTCAAGGTCAAGGAGCCCCAGCCCCAGGAGTGCGCCATGCTGCGCGAGGGGCAACTGCTGTTCACCTACCTGCACCTGGCGGCTGACCCCGGCCAGGCCGAAGCACTGCAGGCATCCGGCGCGACCTGCATCGCCTACGAAACCATCACGGCCGCCGACGGCAGCCTGCCGCTGCTTACTCCCATGAGTGAGGTGGCGGGGCGCATGTCCATACAGGCCGGCGCACACCATCTGGAAAAAGCCCAGGGCGGCAACGGCATGCTGCTGGGCGGCGTGCCAGGCGTAGAGCCTGCCCGGGTCCTGATTATCGGCGGCGGCATTGTAGGCACCAACGCGGCGCACATGGCCATCGGCATGGGTGCAGATGTCACGATTCTCGATCGCTCAATCCCGCGGCTGCGGGAACTGGATGACCTGTTCGGCGGTCGGGTAAAAACCCTGTTCTCCACGGGCGAAGCCGTCGAGCAGCAAGCGCTGCAGGCTGACCTTGTGATTGGTGCAGTGCTGATTCCGGGCGCTGCGGCACCCAAACTGATCAGCCGGGACCTCGTCGCCCGCATGGGTGCAGGGTCGGTGCTGGTGGACGTCGCAATCGATCAGGGTGGCTGCTTTGAAACCAGCCGGCCCACCACCCACCAGGATCCCACCTATATTGTGGATGACGTGGTGCATTACTGTGTGGCAAACATGCCCGGCGGCGTGGCGCGCACCTCTACCATGGCACTGGGACACGCCACCCTGCCCTACGTAACGCGACTGGCCGGCATGCAGTCCATTCAGTCCCTGAAGGAAGACCCCCATATGCTGGCGGGCCTCAATGTCTGCGCCGGCGCCATTACCCATGCGGCTGTCGCAGAGGCCCTGGGCAAAGCGTACACCGACCCGGCAGCGGCATTGCTGCAAGCCTCTCCACTACAGGCTGCATGACACCCCGCGGCGGCCGGTTTATCCCGGCTGCCCCAGCTACTGGGCGCCGGCAGGCGGCGCCGCGCAGATATGTGGCTGACGCCAACCCCTGTGCAGGGCATACTGTGGTCTGGAGCTGACACTCACCACGCCAACCGCCTCCCGGCGCGGCAAGGAAGCCATGGACGAGACGCAAACTACAGTTTTCGATGAATGGCGTTCCATCGTCATATCGCTGTACATGGGATTGGTGGGGTACAGCGTGCTGGTCGGTATTCCGGTCATCAGCACCGCCTGGGTCGGGCTGCTGGGATTCTCGGAAACAGAAGTGGGTCGCGTCGCCGGCGCCGATCTCGGCGGGCTCTCCCTGGGTGCGGTGCTGGCATCGCGCGTGATCGCCAAAGTTAACCGCCGCCTGCTGGTATTACTGGGCATCGCCCTGGCAGTACTGGGCAACGGCCTGTGCATGATCCTGGTCGACTACGAGTCTGTTCTGTGGTTGCGCCTGCTGGCGGGGGTTGGCAGCGGTATCTACACAGCCGTTGCTGTTGCCACGCTGGGCGCGACCTCGAAACCCGCCCGGGCCTTCAACATGCTGCTGTTCGCGTTTGCCTTCACCCAGGCGCTGGAGCTCCAGTTTCTCCCCTCCCTGTCGATGAACGGGATCTATACAGTTTTTATTGTGATCTACCTCGTCACCCTGCCGGGTTTGCGCTGGCTGCCACCGCACCCGGTAA
The DNA here is from genome assembly GCA_036353375.1 of Halieaceae bacterium. Taxonomy (GTDB): domain Bacteria; phylum Pseudomonadota; class Gammaproteobacteria; order Pseudomonadales; family Halieaceae; genus JANQIO01. The sequence goes on from JAZBPS010000174.1 coordinate 22,394, forward strand.
GGCCCGCCCTCGAGCTGACGCTGGACGTGGAGACGCCCGATCACCAGCATCACCTGGAGCACTTCCCGGTCCCCGCCTGGGCACCCTGGCTGGTGCTGTTCGCGGTGCTGGCCACTTACATCAACATCGGCGCCTACTGGACCTATATTGAGCTTGCGAGCCTGGACTCTGCCGCCAGTCCCGATGCCATCAGCAAGATTCTCGTCTGGGCCTCATTTTGCTCCATCCTTGGCTGCCTGGTAGCCACGGTTATCAGCAACCGCTTCGGGCTGGCGAAGCCGCTGCTGATCACCCTGGTATGCCAGGCCCTGATCGTGGGTATGCTGGCCTCCGGCATCACCGATCTGCGCGCCCTGGTCAGCATCTTCGGCTTCAACTTCCTGTGGATTTTTATCGACGTGTACCAGATGGGCACCATCGCCAACATCGACCCATCCGGACGCTTTGCAGCGTTGATACCGGCGTCCCAGGGACTCGGGCAGATACTGGGGCCGAACCTTGCGGCCAGCATTGTTGCGATGGGGCAGGGCTACGGGCCCGTCTTCATCATGTGCGCGGCCGCGTCGGCAGTCGCGTTTGCGGTCTACGGGCTGATGTATATCGGCCTGCGACGCGAAATTCCGGCGCTGGCCGACGCCACCTAGCTGCCGGCTACTGCACTGCGCTGGAGGGCGCCGGGTCTATGCCATGGGCCCGCAGCCTCGCTGCTGCAGCCGGGTCCCCGGTCTCGAGCCAGCGCTGGTACAGGGCCAGGATGTCCCGCTCACCCAGCGCTTCGGTGCGCGAGCAGGCGCTGGCAATCAACTCCAGCATGGCCGAGAACATACCGGCCAGCTCGGCGTAGATATGGCGGTTGACCTGTGCGCTGCTGGACAGGTAGTCGTAGGCACCACCACCCATGCCGATGACATAGTCCTGGTGTATGCCCCGGCGCGAGAAGCGCTCCGGAAACAGGGCACCCAGAAACAGGGCCATATCTCCCAGTTGTTGCAGCAGCAGGCAGCGCTCCCGATCACTTCTTGCTTCCAGGGCATCACCGTACAACAGTGCCAGTGGGCGCAGTCCCCAGCCGTTGTCATCGTCGTAGCTGAAGAGATGTTCCGCTCGTACAAAGCGGTCGAGCAGGCTTCCAAGATACCAGCAGGTATCTTCCTGGGGGGGCGGTTTGAGGCGCTGGGCGCAATCGCTCAGGCGTTCTTTGAAGTAGACGGACAGTGAGGTTTCGGCGATGGGCTGCAGACCAACATCCAAAGGCATATGACACTCCCGAACAACTACGCACCCCAAACCTAATGGGAAAGCGCTGCCCGAGTCAACGCCGTGGCGCTACACGTGCATCAAGCTTGCCAGGGTTTCCGAGCGCTCCCGCAGGGTCATACTCATGGCGCGCGCCAGGGATTTCAGCATTTTGACACCGATCGCCGGCTTCTCCTCAACCAGCCGGTCAAAGTCGACCTGCTTCAGAATCAGCACGGACGCGTCGGTGGCAGCCACAACGTCAGCGGAGCGGGTCAATCCGTCGATAATTGCCAGCTCTCCCACCGCTTCGCCGCGACGTACGGTGGCGATTTGCACGTCCTTGCCTTCGTTGCGGTGGATCACCGAGAGCTCACCCTCGACCACGAAGCAGACCGATTTGCCACAGCTTCCCTGCTTGTATATCACGCCGCCCTTCTGCAGGTCGCGGTAGATCATCAGCTGTTCGACTTCGCTGACCTCTGCCGCGCTCAAGGCGTCAAACAAGGGCATTTCTGCAATCAGAAAACTTTTGGGCAGGTGCATGCTGGGCCTCGTCTCTCACCTGGCGACATCTGCGGCCGCATTTTTACCGCTGCGACCATGCCTGAGTATACGGAGCGGACCCGTGGAGCGAGGGGCAGGATCGGCGGCAATATCCGGGGCTGTGACACAACTCCCACTTTTCGCGCGTATGCACCGGGGCGCCTCCAGACCGACGACACCTTCAGACCATGGTCAGCCGGGCTGCAGCGAGCGGGAGCAGATCTGGCGGACGTTGTGCCGCTGCCCACAGTTCTCCAGCGAAATATAGAGCGTGATCAGGCAGAAGCCCGCAAACACGAAATCACTGTGCAGCTTGTAATCGTGCTGCACGAAAAACGCGAACAGTTCATCGAATGAGGCCTTGAAGGCATCAATGGAGAAAGATTGGGCCGACTGATCCAGCCCGAAGTGATTCCGTAACAGCGCCTTCAGCTCAGTAGCCTGAGCCGTGGAAAGACCCTCGTGCAGCATGCCCATGCGCCGCAAAGCCGCATCGAACTGCCCCGCGTCGTCACTGTAGAAAGACCCGTAAAGCGACAGCATGCCCTCGCGAAAGGAGGGCCGCAGGCGTATCCACAAGCCATTGGGCGCGAAGCGCAGAACCCCGTCCGGATCCAGGCCCAGAAAGCGCGGGCGCAGGTCCAGAAACAGGCCCGCGTCTACGCGCCACTGGGTGAAGTAAAGCGCCAAAAGCTGGTCACCAGCGCGCTGCCTGTCTGC
>JAZBPS010000175.1:0-3365 GCA_036353375.1 Halieaceae bacterium
CTGTTCATCGGCGACCTGTATTTCGATGAACTGGCAGATTCCGGCTGGTACAAGCTGGTGCGCTCGCGCACGCCACCCGGCCAGCCCATTGATCTGATCGCCACCCGCCGCCCCTATGACGACCCGGGCACAGAGACCTTCTACTATCGGCTGCAGCAGCGCTATACCGCGCGACTGGCCAAGCGGCACATGCCCTATGCCCTGAACCGGGCGCGCATGGCGCGCTGGCGTGAGCTATTCCTGCAACCCGACTACGCGGTGGCCGCGCTGCCCGGCTACCAGAGCAAAGACAACGCCAACCCGTTCGTCACCTTCGAGCAACTGCCAGTCAACGCCCGCTATCGCTTCATGCTGGACGAAGCCCACTTCACCATACAGGCCTATATCAAGGGCCCGGTGTGCCGGGGGCAGGTGGCCCTGAACGTGATCGACGACCACTTCTGGGTGGCCTTCATCAAGCCCAACCCGGTGGATCCGGAACAGAGCGCGGCATTCCTGGCGCGGGAGGCCAAACATATGCGGCTGCCCCAGCCCAAGGGCAGCCTGGTGGTGACCCTGTTGCAATGGCGCGGCTATGCGAAAGACCAGCGACGCTACCTGCGCGCCGAGGCGCGCGCCATCTCCAACCTGATAGACCAGGGCGAGGTCGCCCTGGACACCCATATCATCTGGGACGGCGGTCCCGAGCAGAACCCCAACGCCGCGTTAACCGTGTTCCGGCACTTCGATGCCGCCACTGTGTCTCAGGGCTTTATCGGCCAGCAGCCGAAAACCGCCTGGGTGATCGACTACTCGCTGCTGGAGCGCATCCACTACCTGCTGGTGGCGGGCTTTGACGTGTACGGAGCGGTTGGCCACCAGCTGGAAAGCCGGCTGTATATGGACTTCCTGCGCATGGAGGGGGAACAGAACTTCCTGCTGTTCCTGCCGGCAGAGGAGCGCAAGGCGCTGCGCAACTACTGGTACCGCGGCGCAGAGGACCACGTGCGGAAGTTTGTGCTGTCGGAGAAAAACGAGCGCTTCGAGCGCTACACCGCCATCGACTTCCAGACCGACGACCCCATGGCAGAATTCCTGGCGATGCTTAAGGCGCACATTCCGGCGGCCCGCAACCCCCGCTGGCAGGTTGAGGAACCCGCCCTGGCGGGGCTGATGACCCTGCGCGGCAAGCATTTCCACTTCCTGCCCGAAGTGGCTTTTCTGCAGGTGTTGCGCGCGAGCGGCCAGCGAGACGTGTACAGCCTGGTCCACAACCACGCCCACTCCAACATCGCCCAGTTGTTCAATGAATCGGACCGCCTGCTGCCCGCAGAAGACACGCTCACCGTGGCCCGCGGCTTTGTCGGCAGCTACCCCAACATGTTCTTCCAGGTGCACGAGAAAGAGCTGGAGAAGTTTATAGCAGGGCTTACCGAACTGGCCGACGAGCGCGATTACACCCGGTTGGTGGATCGCTGGGGTGTGCGCCGCACCGACCCGAGCTTCTGGCGGGTCAGCGACGGCCTGGTGGAAACCTACCGGGAAACACATCCCGTCGAGGCGGGCCTGTTCGACCTCAACCGCTACCAGAACCGGTAGCAATGCCACAACGCCGGGGAACGCTTTGCTGTATGATGCGCGCCTGTTTATCACGCCCCCTGGGGCAGGACACGCCCCGTCATGTCTGAACCTGAATCCCCCACCGAGCCGACCCAACGCTTTGACCAGCTAGGCCTGCCGGAACCCCTGCTGCGCGCGCTTGGCGATGTAGGCTACGAAACGCCCTCGGCCATCCAGGCCATGACCATTCCTGTCCTGCTTACCGGCCGCGACCTGCTGGGCCAGGCCCAGACCGGCACCGGCAAGACAGCGGCCTTTGCCCTGCCCTTGCTGGCGCGGCTGGACCTGTCCTTGAACGCGCCCCAGGTACTGGTGCTTGCGCCGACCCGGGAACTGGCGATACAGGTTGCCGAGGCCTTCCAGCGCTACGCCACCCATCTGCGGGGTTTCCAGGTGCTGCCGATTTACGGTGGCCAGGATTACCGCACCCAGCTGCGGGGCCTGCAGCGCGGCCCGCAGGTGGTGGTGGGCACCCCCGGGCGCATCATGGACCACATGAACAAAGGCTCCCTGAAGCTGGATGCACTGCAGTGCCTGGTGCTGGACGAGGCCGACGAGATGTTGCGTATGGGCTTCATCGACGACGTGGAATGGATACTGCAGCAGACCCCCGAGCGCCATCAGCTCGCCCTGTTTTCCGCCACAATGCCACAGGCCATCAAGCGTATTACCGAGCGCTACCTGGTTGATCCCGCCGAGGTCATCATCAAGGTCAAGCAGACCACGGCAGACACCATCCGCCAGCGGGTCTGGATGGTGTCGGGGCTGCACAAGCTGGACGCCCTGACCCGCATTCTGGAAGTCGAAGACTTCGACGGCATGATCATTTTCGTGCGCACACGCATCGCCACCACCGAGCTGGCGGAAAAGCTGAATGCGCGCGGCTACGCCGCGGCGCCCCTCAACGGCGACATTCCCCAGGCCCAGCGCGAGAAGACCGTGAACGGCCTCAAGCAAGGGCGACTGGATATCCTGGTGGCCACGGACGTCGCGGCGCGGGGCCTGGACGTGGAGCGCATCTCCCACGTACTCAACTATGACATCCCCTACGATGTGGAAGCCTACGTGCACCGCATCGGCCGCACCGGCCGGGCGGGTCGCTCCGGCGAGGCCATCCTGTTTGCCTCCAACCGGGAGCGCCGCCTGCTGCAGGCCATACAAAAGTCCACCGGGCAGAGCATCGAGAAAATGGAGCTGCCCAGCGCCGAGGACGTGACCGACACGCGCGTGGCCCGCTTCAAGGCGCGCATCAGCGAGACCCTCGCCAGCACCGATGAGCTGGACCGTTTCCGCGGCCTGGTGGAGCAATACCAGCAGGAGTTCGGCGTCCCGGTGATGGAAATTGCCGCTGCGCTGGCCGCCATGGCCCAGGACAAACAGCCCCTGTTTGCCAAAGAGAAGCTGCGCAAATCACCCGAGCGACGGGCGGACGAGCGCGAGAAGCGCAATGCCCGCGATGACGACCGACCGCGGCGAGATCCAAGCGGGGACGCGCGCCGCCCGGACAAGGATGCGCGCGCGGTGCCGCCGCCAGAGAAAGGATTGGAGCGTTTCCGTATTGAAGTGGGCTACAGCCACGGCGTCAAACCCGGCAATATTGTGGGGGCGATCGCCAATGAGGCGGAGATCGACGCGGAGTATATCGGCCGCATTGAAGTCTATGACGACCACGCGACAGTAGACCTGCCCGAGGGCATGCCGAAGGAGCTGTTCACCCACCTCAAAAGTGTGTGGGTGTCTGGCCAGCGCTTACAGATCAGCAAGGC
>JAZBPS010000176.1:0-2840 GCA_036353375.1 Halieaceae bacterium
CGAGCACGGCCCGCGTGGTGGCAGTCAGCGATGACGTAATCACCGTGGAATCTGCCGCGGAGAGCAGGCAGCCACTGGTCAAGAACGAGGTGGTTTTCATTTGTCCGCGATCCTCTGGCGGGCGGGAGAAACTTAAAGCGGAAGTGCTGCGGGTGCGGGGCAAGCGCGCCGACGTGCAGGTGTACGAAGACACCGTTGGCGTTGCCATTGGCGACCCGGTGGAACAGACCGGTGAGCTGCTCTCCATCGAGCTGGGTCCCGGCCTGCTGCGGCAGGTCTACGACGGACTGCAGAACCCGCTGCACCGGTTGGAGGTGATGAACGGCAAGTTCCTGCAGCGCGGTGCGGTGGCCCCGGGCCTGGACCGCACCGAAAAATGGAGCTTCGATGCACTGGGCCGCGTGGGCGACACAGTGCAGGCGGGGGATGTGCTGGGAACGGTGCAGGAGGGACGCTTCAGCCACAAGATTCTGGTGCCTTTGCTGTTGCGCGGCGAGCTGACCATCGACTGGATACAGGAAGGCAGCTTCGATGTGGACACCGTGGTCGCCAGGCTGGCCGACGATGCCGGCCAGATACATGACGTCACGATGGTGCAGCGCTGGCCGGTGCGCAAGCCGCTGCCTGCAGACCTGTTGCGCAGGGGCCGCAGTGAGCGGCGCTATCCCTCGCAGCCCATGATCACAACGCTGCGCCTTATCGATACCTTTTTCCCGATTGCCAAAGGCGGAACCGGTTGCATACCAGGACCGTTCGGTGCCGGCAAGACGGTGTTACAGAACCTGATCTCCCGCTATTCGGATGTGGACATCGTGATTGTCGTGGCCTGCGGTGAGCGGGCGGGGGAGGTGGTGGAGACGATCACGGAGTTTCCCCAGCTGCAGGACCCCCACACTGGAGGCACGCTGATGGACCGCACCATCATTATCTGCAACACCTCGTCCATGCCGGTGGCTGCACGCGAGGCCTCTATATACACCGGCGTGACCATGGGCGAATACTACCGGCAGATGGGGTATGACGTGCTGCTGATCGCTGATTCAACGTCCCGCTGGGCGCAGGCGATGCGGGAGACCTCCGGACGGTTGGAGGAGATCCCCGGCGAGGAAGCGTTTCCCGCATATCTGGAATCCTCCATCCGCAACCTGTACGAACGTGCCGGTGTTATCCAGGCGGTGGACGGTGCCACCGGATCCCTGACACTGATCGGTACCGTATCGCCTGCGGGCGGTAACTTCGAGGAACCGGTGACCCAGGGCACGCTGAATACAGTGAAGACCTTTCTCGGGTTGAGCTACGACCGCGCGTACAAGCGCTTTTATCCCGCCGTGGACCCGCTGCAGTCCTGGAGCCGCTACCCGGACCAGCTGCGGGACTGGTTTGAAAGCAACATGGGCCCTGACTGGCTACCGACAGTGGCCAGCATGAACCAGTTGCTGCAGCGCGGTGAGGAGATATCGCGAATGATGCAGGTGACCGGTGAGGAGGGGGTCAGCCAGGCCGACTTTGTCACCCAGCAGAAAGCCACCCTGGTGGATATGGTGTACCTGCAGCAGGATGCGTTTGACCCCGTCGACGTATCCAATGACATGCCGCGCCAGAAGCAAAGCTTCATGCTGCTGGCAAAGATCTGTGATGCAGAACTTTTGTTTCCCGATAAAGCGGAGGCGCGTCGCTGGTTCAGTCGCGCCACCGATACCTTCCGCAACCTTAACTACGCTGCTGCCGGCAGCGATGCGCACAAGGAAAACATGGCGTTGCTGGAACAGATGCTGTCCCAGGCGACCCGGCAGGGATGAATCCGCAGAACGTCGCCAGACACGCTAACGGGACGGCGAAATGCCCCAGCGCATATACATTCTGAACGGTCATCCCGGTCCCCGCTCCGTCACTCGCCAGGCGGCAGAGCGCTACGCCGAAGCCGCAACGGCGGCCGGCCACGAGGTACGATTGTCCCACCTGGCGGATCTGGTCTTCGACCCGGATCGCGGCAAAGCGGGATACGCGGATCCTAAGCCCCTGGAGCCAGAACTGGAGACAGCGCTGGAGAACCTGGAGTGGTGTTCGCACTTCGTGATGGCTTTTCCGCTGTGGTGGGGCGGATTCCCCGCCAAACTCAAAGGCTGGATAGATCGCGTCTTTCTTAACGGGCGCACCTTCACTACCGATGAAACGACGGCGATGGGATTGCCTGCGCCGCTACTGAAGGGGCGTTCAGCCCGGGTACTGATCACCTCGGATACGCCGCGCAGCTTTCTCTGGCTGGCCTATGGCGATGCAATACTGGGTCAGGTCAAAGGGCAGATCCTCGGGTTCTGCGGCTTCAAACCCGTACGCGTCACATGGTTCGCGCCGGCATCCCATCCGGCACCGGGAGCTGTCGACAAGCTGCTGGCAAAAATGGATGCGCTGGGGCGCGCCGGCCGTTAGCACCGCAAGCGACTGGCGCGTTAACGCCTCAGGTTCGGATAAACCTCAGCTTCAAACAGCTTCAGCATGCGCCAGGAAACATCCGGGTCAATCCCTGCGAGCAGCGGGTTCAAATAGACGACGCTGTGGGCTCCCAGCGAATCGATCATCGACAGCGTCTGTTCCGGCGTCAGCACCTGGTAGGCGCCGCTCTGCTTGACCGTTTCCAGAGTCATATCCCCCGCGTAGGGTCCGGCCGGCCTGCCAAACGCCTCCGTGGTCCAGGCGGAATAAGACGCGAGTTGGTGCGCGACATGCGGGAACAACGTTTCCCAGGCCTGATCCGGGTCTTTATCAACCCACAGGAAGATAGGCCCCTGGGCGGGATACTCGCCCGGGTCCGGCTTGCCCAGGTTCAGGCATTCCTCGCG
>JAZBPS010000177.1:0-2241 GCA_036353375.1 Halieaceae bacterium
AACACCGCGGCGAGCCGCGGCAGCACCTCCGCTATAGGGAGATCGGTATCCATGGGGCGCGTCGGTAGCTCCACATACAGGGGCGGAAAGTCTGCCACAGTGCCAGCGGCGGCACATCCTCGGCAAAAGGGCCTGATACAATTGTGAACCAACGCACAGCACACAGGGCCCAGGCCCGGGACGCGATATGAGCAGCACCGCCGATCTCCTTACCTCCACCCTGGCATCCGGCCTGCGCGGCTGGCAGGGCATTCGCGCCCGCACCGACAGCGTGCGCCCGTCCCAGCCCTTGAAACTCTACGAGTTCGAGAACTGTCCCCATTGCCGACTGGTACGGGAGGCCCTCACCGAGCTGGACCTGGACGCCGAGATCTACCCCTGCCCCAAGGGCGGCGAGCGCTTTCGCCACGAGGTGCAGGCGCTGGGCGGCAAGGACCAGTACCCGTTCCTGATAGACCCGAACAGCGGCGTGCAGATGTACGAATCCATGGACATCGTGCGCTACCTCTACGACCAGTACGGCAGCGGCAACCTGCCGCTCAGGTGGCGCGCCGTGCCGTTGCAGAAAATCTCCTCGGGGTTCGCCAGCGCCAGCCGCATGCTCAAGGGCATGTACGCCAGGCCCTCGCGACAGCCGGAACAGCTGCTGGAGCTGTACAGCTTTGAAGGCAGCCCCTTCGCGAGACCGGTACGGGAGTTGCTCTGCCAGCTGGAAATCCCCTACATCCTGCGCAGCTGCGGACGCAGTACCCTGGGGGAATGGCTGCCGCCCAGGCTTCGCGACAGCCTCAACATCGAACCGGACAGCACCCTGCACAACCGCATCGCCCTGCTGGAGAAAGAGGGTAAACAGAGTATTCCCTACCTGTGGGACCCGAACATCCAGCGCGGCCTGTTCGAGTCTGACGCGATTATTGAATATCTGCTCGCGGCCTATGCCAAGGACGCCAGCGGTGCGCCACTGAAGAGCAGCCTCGGCTGAGCCCCGTGACCCCCTGGATGCGCTTCGCCCTGCTGCCGTTGCTGCTGGTGACCTTCGTCGCGCGGGCAGATGCCCCGCGCAGTGACTACCCGGCCGACATCCAGCCCATCGTTGAACAGCGCTGCATGGTCTGTCACGGCTGCTATGACGCCCCCTGCCAACTGAAGCTGGACGACTGGCTGGGGCTGGAGCGCGGCGGCAGCAAGAAAAAAGTCTACGACGGCACCCGCCTGCTGAGCGCCAACATGACCCGTCTCTATGAGGATGCCCACAGTATTGCCGGCTGGCGCGAGCTGGACTTCCACCCGGTGCTGGACGCGGACCACCCGGCACAGGGCCTTATGATGCAGATGCTTGGGTTGAAGCAGGAATACCCGCTGCCCGGCCCGGGGCCACTACCGGATACCTTTGATTTCTCGCTGGGCCGCGAGCAGGCCTGCCCTGCCCCGGGAGAGTTCGAAAGCTACGCCAAAAAGCGGCCCTACCAGGGTATGCCCTTCGGCTTTCCCGCCGTATCCGACGAAGAACACGCCGCACTGACCCAGTGGCTACGCAACGGCGCCCCCGGGCAGCCCGTGGCGGCGCGCCCCGCGGCGGAGCAGCAGCGCGTCGACGCCTGGGAACAGTTCTTCAACGCCAGCGACAACAGGTCGCGGCTGATGAGCCGCTACATCTATGAGCACCTGTTCATCGGCGACCTGTATTTCGATGAACTGGCAGATTCCGGCTGGTACAAGCTGGTGCGCTCGCGCACGCCCCCCGGCCAGCCCATTGACCTGATCGCCACCCGCCGCCCCTACGACGACCCCGGCACAGAGACTTTCTACTATCGGCTGCAGCAGCGCTACACCGCGCGCCTCGCCAAACGGCACATGCCCTACGCCCTGAACAAGGCGCGCATGGCGCGCTGGCGTGAACTGTTCCTGGAACCCGACTACGCGGTGGCCGCGCTGCCCGGCTACCAGGGCAAGTACAATGCCAACCCCTTCATCACCTTTGAGCAACTGCCGGTAAACGCCCGCTATCGCTTCATGCTGGACGAGGCCCACTTCACCATACAGGCCTATATCAAGGGCCCGGTGTGCCGGGGGCAGGTGGCCCTGAACGTGATTGACGACCACTTCTGGGTGGCCTTCATCAAGCCCAACCCGGTGGACCCGGAACAGAGCGCGGCATTCCTGGCGCGGGAGGCGAAACATATGCGGCTGCCCCAGCCCAAGGGCAGCCTGGTGGTGACCCTGTTGCAATGGCGCGGCTAT
>JAZBPS010000178.1:0-2366 GCA_036353375.1 Halieaceae bacterium
AGCACCATCACGGTGCCGGCGATGGTCGCCATGCCGCAACTCATCAGCGCGAACAGCTCGCTTCGGGAAAGCCGCGACAGGTAGGGTTTGATTAGCAGCGGCGATTCGGTCATGCCGACAAATACGTTGGCCGCCGCGCCCAGGCCGAGGGCGCCGCCGATGCCAAACGCTTTTTGCAGCAGCCAGGATAACCCGTTCACCAGCAGCGGCAGCAGGCGCCAATAGAAAAGCAGTGACGACAGGGCGCTCACCACCAAGACCAGGGGCAGCGCCTGAAAGGCGAGTATGAAGCTGTTGCTAGGATGCTCCACCGAGAAGGGCGCATCGCCGCCACCCAGGTAGCCGAATACAAAGCCGGTACCCGCTTGGGTGGCCTGCTGAAGTAACAGGACCAGCCGGTTCAGCCCAAGAAACAGCTCCTTCATCGGCGGCAAGTAGAGCAGCAGCAGGGCCAGCAGCAGTTGGATGCCCAGGCCTCCGGCAATGCGCAGCGGGCGTACCGCCGGCCGCCGTTCGCTGATCGCCCAGGCGATACCGATGAGCACGAAAATTCCTACAATCCCCTGATACTGTCCCATGCTTTGTCCTTGCTGTTGGCGTCGTCGAGAATTGGCGCCGGCTATGGACTCTGTGCCGCGTCTGCTCTAGAGCCGCCAGGGTGGCGTTGCCCTCGGTGTTTGGGACGCTAGCACCAATCCCAGTGGGTTTGAAACCCGGTCGTGCCTGCACCCGTCAACCGATCCGCTGCGAACGATTCTGCTTGAGGAATCGGCGCCGATATTCTACCTTTAACTAAATAACCGAGCAGGCGGCCATCTCGGGTAGATGAGCGCAGAAAGCGCCGATACCGGCCCCGACTACTCGTTCTGAATGGGGCAGGCTCAGCTCGGGGCCATCGTAAAGATCCCAACCGCGAGTTTGAACAACAGGTAGCTGACACCCATGGCAAACAGCAGTAGCCGGCCACCCGAACCGGACAACGATCGGGACCTGGCGCTGGGAGGAGAAGGCGAGCAGCCTCTCGGTCTCGCGGGCCGCATCGCCCGTGCTTTCATAAATACCCCGGTAACGCCGATGCTGCTGATCGGGGCCCTGTGCATTGGCGTGATGGGGTTGTTGTTCACTCCACGGCAGGAAGATCCGCAGATCTCGGTGCCGATGGTGGACCTTTTCGTTCAGTACCCGGGTGCTACCGCTCAGCAGGTGGAGAGCCTGGTCACTGAGCCCCTCGAGCGCATAATGAAGGAAATGCCCGGGGTGCGGCACGTATACTCCGCCACCATGCGGGGCCAGGCGATCGTCACGGTGCGCTTCCTGGTGGGCGAGGACATGGGTGAGTCCATCGTCAAGGTTCACGACAAGCTACAGTCCAATATGGACAAGATCCCGCCGGACGTGAGCATGCCACTGGTAAAACCCGTGGGGGTCGATGATGTCCCGGTGGTCACCGCGACCCTCTGGTCCGACGAGGTCGACGACAGCCAGTTGCGCACCCTGTCCTTGGATGTGTTGCAGGAATTGGGGGAAGTCAATAACACGGGCAAGGGCTTCGTGGTGGGCGGGCGTGCCGAACAGATCCGGGTCGAGGTGCTGATGGAGCGACTGGGCGGCTACGGTATTACGCTGGACCAGATCGCCAATACCATCCAAAGCGCGAATGCAGAGTTGGCCACCGGCGGCACGGAGGCCGGTGGCTCCTCCTTCAACGTCTATTCCGGTGCCTTCCTGCGCAACGCCTCGGACGTCGAGCGCCTGGTGGTCGGCAATTGGGACGGGCGACCGATCTACGTCCGCGATGTGGCGAGGGTGCGCCATATCCCGGAAGACGCCAAGCGGGTGGTAACTCACTTCACGGGTCCTGCTTCCACCAGCGAGCATGCCGCCGATGGCGCCCAGGCGGTGACCATCGCTATTGCCAAGAAAGAGGGCACCAACGGCGTTACCGTGGCCAAGGCGGTGTTGAAAAAGCTGGAGAAGCTCAAAGGGGTGCTGATCCCCTCGAATGTTCAGGTGGAGATCACCCGGGACTACGGCAAGACCGCCAACGACAAGGTCAACGAACTGTTGCAGGCGATGTTCGAAGCGGCGGTGATCGTGTCCATTCTATGCCTCGTGGGGCTGGGCGCGCGCGCCGCCTTTGTGGTGATCACGGTAATCCCGGTCGTGATTTTGCTTACCATTTGGTGGTCCTGGATGGTGGACTACACCATAGACCGGGTGAGCCTGTTCGCGCTGATCTTCTCCATCGGTATTCTGGTGGACGATGCCACGGTGGTGGTGGAGAATATCTTTCGCCACTGGCTCGAGGTAGGCAAGACCTCGATCTCCCACGCCATCCGGGCAGTCGATGAGGTGGGCAACCCGAC
>JAZBPS010000179.1:0-16222 GCA_036353375.1 Halieaceae bacterium
ATGAAGGCGCTGGTCAGGAAGCTGGCGAGCAACACATGGGCGAACCGATAGGGGAAAGACGGGTTGAAAATGATTGCCAGCCAGTCGCTGGCGTGGAACTGGCCATCCTGCAGGGTGAAGCCTGCGGGGGTGTGCATCCATGAGTTCAGTGCCAGTATCCAGAATGCCGATATCGACGTCCCCAGCGCGACCAGTGCGGTTGCAACAAGGTGCACGCGGTTGGAAACACGCTGGCGACCGAACAGCATGATGCCGAGGAAGGACGCTTCCATGAAAAAGGCCGTCAGCACCTCATAGCCCAGCAGCGGCCCGGCAATGTTGCCCACCCGCTGCATGAAGCCGGGCCAGTTGGTGCCGAACTGGAAACTCATGGTGATGCCGGATACCACGCCCAGCGCAAAGGTCAGGGCAAACACCTTCACCCAGAACAAATAGGCCGTTTCCCAGTCCTGGTCACCGGAGAGCGTGAAGCGGATCCTGAAATACAGGAGAATCCACGCCAATCCAATACTGATAGTGGGGAACAGTATGTGGAAGCTGATGTTGGCGGCAAACTGGATGCGTGCCAGCACAAAGGGGTCGAATTCCATCGGATCTCCGCTGCCTGTTGTTTGGGCGCATGGTTTATACGCCCGTTTGTACCATCTGTTCCTATGTTGTTCACTTATTTTCCCTATAGCCGTGGGGAATAGGAGGGCGGTACCTGCCCTGTGTGGCGCTGCCGACGCATGCTACCCTACGCCGTAGATGCACACGGAACCAACACTATGCGCGCCGACCCCGGTGAGCGAATAGCGCCCGAGAAAAACAGCGGCCCTCGCCAGCTACCGATATTGCTGGTTCTGGTTGCGTTGGCGCTTGTCATCGGCCTGCTTGTCTACCTGCGGGAGCCCAAGCCCGAGCCGAATGTGCCCGCACCCGCCCCGCCCGCAGTGGAAAAGCCTGTGGAGGTCCCCGATCCACCGCCGCCGGCAACCGCCCCCGATATACCGCAGCGTGAATTGGTGCCCCCGTCACCTGCGACGGAACAGCCTGACGGACTACCGGCTCCGCCTCCCTTGACCCTGGAGGATAGCGACAGTGAGGTTAGCGAAGCGCTGGAGCAGATGATCCGTTCTGAGAGACTGCGGCCGCTGGTAGAGGCGGACAATCTTTTATCGCGCGCGGTGGCTGTCATTGACGGCGCGGCCCGTGGCATCATTCCCTATAAATTGCTGCCACTCAGCCCGCCTTCGGAACGTTTTCCGGTTACTGAGATGGGGCGGCAAACCTACATGTCACCGGAAGGTTACGTCCGCTACGACAGCCTCGCCAGTGCTGTCGCTGACGTTGACGCAGAGGCACTGGTGCAGGCCTTTCATCGTTATCGCCCCCTGCTGGAAGAGGCCTATGCATTGCTGGGCTACGAGGCAGCGGATTTTGACAACACCCTGATGCAGGCGCTGGACACGCTGATCGCGGCTCCGGTGATTCGCCGGCCACTGGAGCTGCGCAAGGTCGAGGCGGTCTACAGGTTTGAGGACCCGGCGCTGGAGCGCGCACCGGAAATCCACCGTCAGCTCCTGCGCATGGGACCCGACAATACCGGCATCGTGCAGGCCAAGGCGCGCGAATTGCGGGCGCTGCTGCTGGCGGAGTAAGCGATGGACATGGAACTGCCGCGACTGGATGTTGGCGAGTTTCAACACCGGCGCTGGGTTGCCGATCTGGACGCTGCCTGCAGGCACTGGGGCTGTTTCTATCTTCTCAATCACGGTGTCAGCGAGACACTTCTGGGCTCACTGCGTGTCGCTATGGCGGCGTTTTTTGCGCGACCGCAGGCGGAGAAACGGCGTATTGAACGCACCGCGGAGAACGCCTGGGGGTATTACGACCGGGAACTGACCAAGAATCGGCGCGACTGGAAGGAAATCTTTGACGTGGGCCCTGAAGCCGCCAGCGGCCCCCTGGCGGGTAGCACGCCGCAATGGCCGCAACACCCCGCGGCGTTTCGCAGTGTGGTAGAGCAGGCCTATACAGCGCTGGAGTTGGTGGCACTTGAGCTGCTCTCAGGCATCAGCGAGGCACTGGGTATGCCCGCGGACGCGCTGGACAGCGGGTTTCGGCGCGACGCCAGCAGTTTTTTACGACTGAACCACTATCCGCCCTGCGCCGTTCCGCAACAGCACCTTGGCATCAGTCCCCATACCGATGCCGGGGCTTTGACCGTACTGGTTCACGATGAACAACCCGGCCTTGAGTTCCTGCACCGGGGTGAATGGCGGCTGGTTGCGCCCGTGCCAGGCGCATTGGTCGTGAACATTGGTGATATTGTTCAGGTGTGGTCAAACGATCGCTATCGTGCGCCGGAACATCGGGTCAGGGCTCACGCGACGCAACATCGCTACAGTGCACCGTTCTTCCTGAACCCCAGCTATGACACCAACTATGCGCCACTGGAGAGTCTGCTGGAAGCGGCGTCGCCGGTTTACAGAACGATCAACTGGGGCGAGTTTCGCGCGGGCCGCGCCGCGGGTGACTACGCGGACGCCGGAGAGGAAATCCAGATTTCACAGTACCGCTGCGACTAGTGCATCGGCGTTCTAGCCGAAAGTATCCTCGCCGAACTGGGCCTGAATCTTTTCAACCTCATCCATCTGGGTCAGCAGGGCCATCACGCAATCTGCGTCCAGCCTTTTGCCCGCCATGCTCATCAGCGTGTCCCGGGCGTGGGTGTTACTCCAGGCATCCTTGTAGGGGCGGTTGCTGGTGAGGGCATCGAACACGTCGGCGACCGCGACGATGCGTGCCTCCAGTGGAATGGCGTCACCTTTGAGGCCGTAGGGGTAGCCGCTGCCATCCACGGCCTCGTGGTGATACGCCGCGATGTTGCTCAGCATGTCCTTGTGTTCGAAGTTGTGCAGGCCAAAACCCTCGATCAGGTCGTTGATGATGCCCTCGCCCATCTTGGTGTGGCTTTTCATGATGCCCATTTCTGCGTCGTTGAGCTTGTCCGGCTTCAGCAGGATGGAGTCGGGTATGCCGATTTTTCCAATGTCATGCAACGGTGAGAACATGAACAGGTGTTCCACCCAGTCGTCTGTCAGGTTGAACTTGCGGGTCAGGCCGCGGGCTATCAGGCGGCAATAGCGGGACATCCGGTCCAGATGGCTGCCGGTCTCCGGGTCGCGCACGTGGGTGATTCTGCCCGTGGTGCTGACCGCAGCGGACAGGGTTTTTATGGCGCTGAGCTCGTTGATGATCATCAGCGAGATCAAGTGCGCGTAGGGGTCCATCTGCCGCAGTACGCGCTCGCTGAAGGCGTCACGGACATCGGCATTGAAAAAGATGAAGCCGATGAAGACGCCCTCGTTGAAAATCGGCAGGGTGTAGCTGGCGGCGTAGCCAGCACGGCCTATACGCCGTGTGTGTTCTGCCGACCCATTGTCGTAGGTAACCGCGTGATTAATAACCCTGGGCAGCTTCTGGTCGAGCAGGCGCTTCAGGGAAGGTGCCTCGGCCATGGAAGCCTGGTAGTGATCCAGTGGGTTCTGCTCGCCGCTGGAATGCATGTAGGTGCTCAGGGTGTCGGTTTTCTCGTCATAGATGGCAATGGCAATGCGCACGATAAAGGGGAAAACCCCCTGTATCGAACGATGGGCTGCGACCAGTCGCTCCTGCAGAGGTAGTGCTTCGTCCAACGCACTGAGTGAATCCCTGTGTTCTGTCATTGCAGCCTTTCGCTGGTTCTAGTAAACCGTAAGCTCATTGTGTGGCGGGTGAAAACTTCGCGCAACCTCGTTTTGCCGCGTTTGCGTATGCGGTTCGCAGAACGGCGCAATGCCGTCGTTCGCCACAGTGCGGGAGTGTTCGCTAGTGTATCGATTCTGTAGACGGGGGCAGCGCCCGGTATGAAAGCTGATGGAAAAGAGACAGCACCCGGGGTGCTGTTGACCCTGGGTCGGCTTCCCAAGGCCCTGGAGCTGGCGCGGGCATTTCATGGCATGGGGTGTCGTGTTGTGATTGCGGAGCCATTTCGATGGCACCTTGCGCGGCCGTCCAGGGCTGTGTCCGCCTGCTACCGGGTGACCGCCCCCAACAGCGATCCCACCGCCTATCTGTCGGAATTACTGGAGATCATTGAGCGCGAGAACATTCGCTATGTGATGCCGGTATCCGAAGAGGCCCTGCACGTGGCCGGGCTCAAGCCGCGCCTGCCGGACGCGGTCACGTTGCTGTGCCCTGACTTTGCGGTGCTAGCGGAACTGCATGACAAGCTGCAGTTTGCGCGCTACTGCCAGCAGCGCGGCCTTTCAGTGCCGGAGACGCACCCGGAAAATTCTGACGCAGGACGGGCGTTGGCCGACGCCGGCGACTATGTGGCAAAGCCGGCGCACAGCTGTTCAGGCATCGGCGTGGAGCTTTGCCTGAACGGGCACCGGCATGCACCTGGCGCTGCAGGGATGTTGGTGCAGCGCTATGTCAGTGGTGATCACCTGAGCTCGCTCAGCCTGCTGCACGAGGGACGCTGCCTGGCGAGCGTGGTATATCGCGGCACCGTGTTTGCAGGCACCGTGGCCATCTGCTTCGAGCGCGTCGACAACGCCACCGCTGTGCAGGCGTGGCTTGAGCGATTTTGCGATCACTCGGATTACTCCGGCTTTATCGCCTTTGACTTTGTGGTGGACAGGGCCGGCATCGCCTGGGCCCTGGAGTGCAACCCTCGGGTTACCAGCGGGGTCCACTTCTTTAACCCCGTAGAACTCGCCCGGGCGCTGCTGCAACCGCAGCGCAACCCTGTGGTGGGATTCAAGCCGCAGCGGCGCATGCAATGGGCGTATTCCACGCTCACCGAGGCTTATGCCGCGCTGCTGCGCCCGGCCGAAGCCCGGCGCCGCTTCAGGCAGCTCTTCTCCGCTCGAGACGTTGTGTGGTCCCCGCGCGACCCGTTGCCCTTCCTGCTGATGACGCCCATGTCCTGGGAAATCCTCTGGCCAGCGATGACCTCGTCGCTAACCCTGGGGGAAGCGACGCAACGTGATATCGCCTGGCTGTCCGGAGAGGGCGAGGGTGTTAGCGCCGCCGCACGCGACACATGATCTCCCGGGCGGGTCGCGTGGTGAGTCTTGCCGCCGGTCGCACGCGCTGGGGTTCGAGTATTTCAAAGTCGTAGCGTAGCGCCAGTCTGGACATGATGAGCGAGCTCTCCGCCTGGGCAAAGCCTGCACCCACACAGGTGTGCGGGCCCTGGCCGAAGGGGATGTAGGCACCCGGGTGCAGGGCTGATTCACGATCCGGCATAAAGCGTTCGGGCATAAACTGGTGGGGTGCTTCCCAGTAATCGCTGTGGCGGTGCAGGGTCCAGGGAGAAATCATCACCAGTGCGCCCTTGCGCAACCTGCGCGGGCCAACCTGAGTAGGCTGCAGGGCAACCCTGGGCATAAACGTAATCGGCGGATAAAGGCGCAGGGTTTCCTTGAAAACAGCGCGCGTAAACGGCAGTTGCCGCAACTGTGCAAAGTCTGCATCGCTGCCCTTGAGGACCTGCTCCACCTCCGCACGCAGGGTCGCCAATGTCTCCGGCTGCTGACTGAGGATGTAGAAGACCCAGGTCAGGACGCTGGCGGTGGTCTCGTGTCCCGCCAGGAAAAACACACCCAGTTGATCAATCAGCTCTTCCCGTGAAAAGGGCTGACCCGTCTCTGCATCCCGCGCCGCGATGACGTCGCTGGCGATATCGTTGTATGCGCTGTCGGGTGCGAGATGTGTGTCCAGCAGGCTGCCGACGTGCCCGCGAATGCGCTTGCAGGCGGCCAGTACTTCCGGTGGCTGCGGCGCTTCACTCCACGCCGGGGCGAGAATCAGCCTGCCGATGTCCACCTGCGCAACGGAGCGCTCAAACACCGTGAAATCCTTGAACACCTCCATGGCGACCTCGGAGTTCAGCGAGGTCGAAAACACGGTGCGACAGATGATATCTGCAGTGAGGTGGCCCATGGCCAGGTCCAGTGAAAAGGGTTCACCGCTGTCGGCCAGGGCGTCCAGGTGCTGCTGGTAGTCGTCTACAGCTGCCCGCATGGCGGCAAAGGCATGCCCGATCCTGAGTTGGGAGAAGGCCGGGTCTACCATGGCGCGCTGACGCCGCCACTTCTCCCCGTCGGTTACAAAAATCGACTCACCGATCAGTGGCTCCAGGGCGCTGACCATGAGGTCACTCTTCGGGAACACGCCGTCTGCATCGCGCATGATCTCGGTGACCAGGTCCGGATCGTTGAACAGCACCGTGGAGCGGCGTGAGTAGCCCAGGTTTCCCACCTTGAAGTGATAAGCGGCGGCGGGAAGCAGCTCCAGCAGGTTACCGTCGCCGCGCCAAAGAACGCGCGCCAGTGCAACCACGGACCACAGGGAGAGGGGCCGGGGCGGCGTGTACGCGGGGGAGCTTGCAGAGGGGTTGCTTACGGCTTGATTTCGCTCAATTGACTTTGGCGGCGAGTATGGGATGAATGGTAAACCATGTCCAGCCACCTTCTTTTTGAGATTCTCGTGGCGATGCATATCGTCACGGGCGCTACCGGATTAATCGTTTTCTGGGTGCCCGTGCTGGGTCGAAAAGGTGGTCGCAACCACATCCGTTTCGGCAAGCTGTTTACTGCAACCATGCTGTCCACGGGTGTTATCGCCGTCGGTATTGCCTTGACCACGCTGTCGGACCCGGCGGGTACTCACCCGCATCTCGCCACCCATGAGGTGTTCTCCAACCCTGCCATGATCGCCGGCATTTTTGGCTGGATGATGCTCTACCTTGCGGTGCTGACGGTGAATCTCGCCTGGCAGGGCTGGCTTTGCATCATTAACCGTCGCGATCACCTGGCCAACCGCGCCTGGCACAACCTGTTGTCACAGGGGGTGCTGACGGTTGTTGCCGCCAACTGCTTCTGGCAGGGCTGGCTGATAAAGCAGCCCATGATGATGGCTATTTCCATGGTGGGTTTTGCAACGGTGGCGACCAATCTCTGGTTTATCTACAAACCAGAGCCCACGGCCGCCGATCGCCTGCGCGAACATATCAAGGCGCTGGTGGGTGCGGGTATATCTGTCTACACGGCATTCTTTGCCTTCGGCGCCGTGCGGCTGGTGCCCGAGCTGGCCCTGACACCGGTGCTGTGGTCTGTCCCACTGATTGTTGGGCTGACGCTGATCATTTACCACCGGCGTGCCGTGGCGATTCGCTTCAACGCCCGGGTCAGCCCGGCTTCCTGAACAGCAACACGTGTTGCCGGGGCAGGAAGCCCCGATTCTCCACAAAGTCGAAGCCGGAGGCTTCCAGCTCTTTTCTCGCCTGGGCCTCGGTCATCTTATGCAGGGGCTTGATGGGCACGGTGGGATCCTCACCGCGGTACTCCACCAGCACCACCAGGCCACCCGGCCGAAGTCCTTTATAAATGCCGGCCATCACTTCGCACGGATGAGAAAATTCATGGTAGGCATCCACCAGCAGCACCAGATCGGCGCTGCCCGTTGGAATTTTTGGGTCTGTTGTCGTGGCCAGCACGGTCGCAATGTTGTCGACGCCTGCCCGCTCACTGCGACGCTTTATGATAGCCAGCATTTCGGGCTGTATATCCACTGCCATCACGGTACCGGGCGCCACTGCCCTGGCCATCGGCAGCGAGAAATAGCCGGAGCCCGCACCCATATCCACCACCGTATCGCCTTTATTCATCGGCAGCTGCGATAGCAGCAGGTCGGTGCGCTCCTCCTGCTCCCGGGATGCGCGCTCCAGCCAGCCGGCGCCCCGGTGTCCCATAACCTGCGAGATTTCCCGTCCCATGTAGAACTTGCCGATGCCGTCGCGGCTCGCTTCCGCGTAGCGATAGAGCGGGTTCCTGGTTCCTGCCTCCTTGGCGCTTGCCGCGCAACAGGACAGGGCGACTGGTAACAGGCAGAGCGAAAGCAAAAGATGGCGGGCACGCATCACACAGATGTCTCGACGAGGTGTACGGTGAATTACGTCATGCAGGTGCGGCTGGATTCTCGCGCGATCCATCCGGGACGGCTGCACCAGCGTATATGTTAAAGCCATTTACATTTATGTAATAAGCTGTAACATTGTCGCCTTACACGTGGTGAGAGAAATCATAATGCTGTATTTCAAGCGTAAATCCGGCGCGGCGGCGGAAACGCCTACTGCCCTGGGCCAGCCGCCAGGTCGGAGACGCACTGCGCTGTTGTCACTGCTGCTGGCGTTGGGGCTGGTGTTTGGCCTCAGCGCGTTGCTGAAGCTTCGCGCAACGGCGCAGGAAGGTCCCGTAAGCCGTGACCCGATGCCGGTTGCGGCGCAGCGATACCGGTTGGAGTCGAGTTACCGACGCCCCGTCTCCTTTATCGGCCTGGTGCGCGCGGGGCGGGTATCCGGGCTCGGATTTGAGCTGCCGGGAACCCTGGCAGCGCTGACGGTGCGCGAGGGTTCCAGGGTATCCGCGGGGGACGTGCTGGCGCGCCTGGATACCTCACAGTTGCAGGCCCGACGGGACGCCGCTGCCGCCGATCTCTCACAGGTAGAGGCGGAGCTGGAGCTCGCCCGTATCAAGGCGCAGCGCCAGCGCAACCTGCAGGCGACCGGTGCCGTATCGGAGGAAGCCTTTGACGAAACACGCCTACGCGCCCAGGCGCTGGATGCGCGGCTTGCCAGCTTGCAGGCGCGGCTCACCGGGCTGGATATCGATCTTGAAAAGTCTGTTCTGAGAGCACCCTATGACGGTGTCGTGGCCCAGCGGCTGGTAGACCGGGGTGCGGTAGTGAGTGCCAGCGCACCGGTACTGCGGCTGGTGGCAGCGGGCGCCCGTGAAGCACATATCGGTGTCGCAGCCGAGCAGACCGGGCTGCTGACACCCGGAATGTCCTACCGCCTGACCCTGCGCGATGCAGCGTTTGACGCGGTGTTGCGCTCCATTCGTCCCGATGTGGACCCGAGGACGCTCACGGCTACAGCGGTGTTTGAACTGCCGGAATCGGTGCAGGGACTCGATGGAGAACCGGTCGAACTTGCACTGTATGAGCGCGTCGACATGACGGGGGCGTGGGTACCCCTGTCGGCGCTGATTGAGGGTGAGCGCGGCCTGTGGACGATCATGGAACTGGTGGATGATGGCTCAGAACAGGTCATTCGCCGTCAGGTCGTTGAGATCCTGGATGCGCAGGGCGCACAAGCCTATGTGCGCGGGTCCCTGGCTGAGGGAGCGCTCTACCTGGCTGACGGCGTGCACCGCGTGGCCCCGGGTATGGCGGTGACGCCCGTTGCTGACCCGCGGCTGGTAGACCCCGCAGAAGCTACGGAGCTCTGACATGCTGGCGCGCCTGTTCTACCAGAACCCCCGATACTTCCTGCTGCTGGTGCTGTTCGTCCTCGTCGTTGGCGCGTCGGGGCTCAACACCCTTGGTCGGCAGGAAGACCCGACAATTACCAACCTCACGGCAAAGATCACCACCTTTTTCCCCGGCGCGAGTCCGGAGCGTGTCGAGGCACTGGTGACTCGGCCGCTGGAGGATGAGATACGCGAGATAGCGGAGGTGGTGGAGGTCAGGTCTACCTCCAGTATGGGCGTATCGTCCCTGATCGTGGAAGTTGACGACATGCTGGACGACGCTGATATCGAGAGAAGCTGGACGGAAATTCGCGACGCCATCAGCGATGCCGCAGTCAATTTTCCTGCGGGGGTGGCGACGCCTGATTTCGACAACGATCTTACCGTCGCCAATACCCGGATTATCGCCCTGCGGTCGGCTGACGGCGCGAGCGTACCGCTGTCTGTGCTCAGCCGTGTGGCGCAAGACTTTGCCGACAAGCTGCGCAATTTCCCCGGCACCCAACTGGTAACCGTCCACGGCGCCCCCGAGGAAGAAGTGCGCGTGGACCTTGACGAGAAAGCCATGGTGGCGCGGGGAATGTCGTTGCCGGAAATCGCTGCGGCGCTGCAGGCCGCGGATGCCAAGCTGGCGTCCGGGCGCGCAAGTGGCAGTGAGAACGACTTGCTGATCGAACTGGCAGGAAACTTCGAAACACTGGGGCGGGTGCGCAACGTCATTCTGCGCACCGGCGCGGACGGTCGCGCCGTGCGGGTGTCCGATATCGCCGAGGTTTACAAGGCCGAGCGTTCGCCGCCGCGCGCTCTTGCCCTGGTGCAGGGCAGGCGCGGCATTCTGGTGGCGATTGCCATGGAGGAAGGTCTTCAGGTGGACAACTGGTCGCGGCGGCTGGACGGCTTTATTGCGGCATACCGTGAAGCTGCGCCTGCGGGCATCGCCATTGAAACCAGTTATGACCAGAGCGGTTACACCGCTGCACGCCTGCGCGAGGTGACCAGCAACCTGTTGTTGGGCATCGTCCTGGTGATACTGGTGCTGCTCGCGACCCTGGGGTGGCGAGCAGCGCTGGTGGTCGCGGCGGTGTTGCCTCTGTGCAGTCTTATGTCGGTGGCTGTCATGTACTACATTGGGCTGCCCATTCACCAGATGTCGGTGACCGGTCTCGTGGTGGCCCTGGGCTTGCTGGTGGATGGATCCATCGTTATGACGGATGAGATACGTAAACAGCTGCTGCGCTCGGTGCCTGCCAGTGAAGCGATAGCCGCTGCCGTGCGGCGCTTGCGCATACCCCTGTTTTCCTCCACGGCGACCACGGTGCTGGCGTTCATGCCTATGGTCATCCTGCCCGGCCCCGCGGGCGACTTTTTGGGCTCAATCGCCAAAGCCGTGGTTATTATGCTGGTTTGCTCCCTGCTGCTCGCGCTGCTGGTCACCCCGGTGCTGGCGGCCTGGCTGCTGCCGCGGGGGCTTAGCACCTCGGGCGGAGGCTGGTGGAGCGCCGGGCTGGACAGCGGGCCAGCAGGTGAGGCGCTGAGCGCAGCGCTGGACTGGTCACTGCGCAACCCGCTGGCGTCGATTGCGCTGGCTCTGGTGCTTCCGCTGACCGGCTTTGCAAGCTTTTCTACGCTGACTGCGCAGTTTTTCCCCGGCACTGACCGCGACCAGCTCTATCTGCA
Source organism: Halieaceae bacterium (assembly GCA_036353375.1). Taxonomy (GTDB): domain Bacteria; phylum Pseudomonadota; class Gammaproteobacteria; order Pseudomonadales; family Halieaceae; genus JANQIO01. The sequence goes on from JAZBPS010000179.1 coordinate 11,022, forward strand.
GGTCAAGCTGCCCGACGGACGCTCCATTGAGGACACCTGGCGTGTCGCGCAGGCCATGGACGCGGCGCTGCGGGACGACGAGCTCGTGCGCCGGGTGGACTGGACCGTGGGTGAAAGCGCCCCCGACTTTTACTACAACATGACGGCATCCCGGGAGGGCATTGCCAGCTGGGCCGAGGCGCTGGTGCTGACCCACGACGCAAAGGCTACCGATGACCTCATACGCGCACTGCAGGCCGATTTCGATCGGCGCTTTCCCCAGGCCAGGACGGTGGTCCGCGGTATCGATCAGGGCCCCCCGGTGGATGCGCCTCTGGAGATCGAGTTGTATGGCCCCAACCTGGACACGCTGCGCAGCCTGGGTGAAGCCTTCCGTCAGCGTATGGATCGCATACCCGTTGTGACCCACAGCACCACCAGCCTTGTGGCGGGCGCGCCAAAGCTGGTATTTCAGCTGGACGAGAGCAAGCTACGACTCGCGCAACTCGACCTGCAGGAGGTCGCGCAAGCTATGGATATGGGGCTGCGCGGCATTGTCGGTGGTGAAGTGCTGGAGGATACCGAACGCCTCCCGGTGCGCGCCCGACTGCGGGAAGCCGACTGGGGCACGCCGGACCAGATTGCCAGCTTGCGACTGCCGCTGCCGGATGCGGCCGACGGGAGGCGCCTGCCGGCGGTTGCGCTGAGTACGCTGGGAAGATTTGAGCTGACGCCGGCACGCAGCCCGATATCGCGCAAAAACGGAGAGCGCGTTAACACGGTGCAAGCCTACCTGCAGCGCGGTGTGCTGCCGGAGGAGGCGCTCAAGGTTCTCCTCAATGACCTGGAGAGCAACCCCATAGCGCTGCCCCAGGGCTATCGCTATGCCATTGGCGGCAGCTCCGATGAGCGGGCGGCGGTGGTGAACAATATTCTGGCGCCCTTCGGGCTGGTGCTGGCGCTGCTGGTAGCGACGGTGGTGCTGACGTTTAATTCCTGGCGCCTCAGCGGCGTGGCATTCCTGGTATGTGTCTGTTCCCTGGGCCTTAGTTTGCTGTCGCTCGCGGTATTCCGCTATCCGTTTGGTGTGCAGGCAGTTATCGGTGTTATCGGTTCCGTCGGTGTATCCATAAATGCAGCGATTATTATCATGACCGCGCTGCAAATCGACGAGCAGGCGGTGCTGGGCAACCTGCGGGCGATGCGGGATGTAGTGATGGCCTCCAGCCGCCATATTGTTTCTACGACTGTCACCACGTTTGGAGGCTTCCTGCCACTGATCCTGGAAGGCGGGCACTTCTGGCCGCCCTTCGCAATGGCGATCGCCGGCGGTGTGCTACTGTCAACGATCGTATCCTTTTTCCTTGTGCCGCCGATGTTCCTGCTCGCCACCCGCAACACGCCCCAGCGCGTCGCCACCGCTCCCCTTCCACCATCGGGCTCAGCGTCCGTCACGCAGGGAGTGTGAGTATGGGCAGGCAAAAGCAGGCCGTCAGCAAAAACTACCATCACGGCGATCTGCGCAACGCGCTGATTCTCGCTGCCGCCGAATTGATAGAAGAGAGCGGTTCGGTGGACTTCGCCATGATAGAGGCGGCAAGGCGAGCGGGTGTCAGCAGCGCGGCGCCTTACCGGCACTTTCGTGACAAGGACGACTTGCTGCTGGCGGTGGTGCGGCTGTGCTTTCTGGGCCTTATCGAGGCGTCACGCGAGGCGGTGTCGGGACAGGAGGTGGGCACGGAAGACGCCATTATTGCCCTGGGGCACAGCTATATCCGCTTTTCCCTGGTGCACCGCAATTTCCACGACCTGATGTGGGGTGAGCTGGGCAAGCGCGCTATGGATGCCGAGCAGGACAATCTTCAGGGCTCCGGTTTCTATGTGCTGGTTGATTGCGTGGCGGCGTTGTGCGAGCGGGAATCTATCGCCCCGGTGGACCCGGTTGAGCTGGCTACAGAGCTGTGGGCCATGGTCCACGGGCTTAGCTGCCTTGCTATGAACGAGCAGATCGACCGCTTCATGCCCACCGCCGATGCTTTCCAGCTGCTGGAGAGCTGCACGCACACCTTTTTCGAGGGGCTACGCCAGCGGTATCGGGCTCACTAGCCTGATTTGCGCTTGCGCCGGCGTTTGACAGGCTGGCCGATGCTGGTTTTCGGGTAGCGTGGCAGCTTGCCGGTTTGCAGGTAGCGATGGATGCTTTCCTGGCTGCGGATTTTCACACTCTTGCGGCCCGAGACCATGGCGTTTTCCTGCTCGGCATCCAGCACCCTGGCCTTGACGTTGTCGTGCCACTGCTGGTCCAGCACGTCCTGCAAGAGTTTCTGGGCGTGCTTGTCGTGGATAGGGCACAACACCTCAACCCGGTAGTCGAGGTTACGGGTCATCAGGTCCGCTGAGCCGATCAGATACTTTGGCTGCCCGCGGTTGTAAAAGCTGTATACCCGCGGGTGCTCCAGATAGCGGTCGACGATGCTGATGGCGCGTATGTTTTCCGAGATGCCCTCGACATTGGGCAGCAGGGTACACATGCCGCGGATGATCAATCGCACCTCCACACCGGCCTGGCTCGCCTCGTAGAGCTTCATGACCATATCCTGGTCAGCAAGATTGTTGCATTTCAGGGTCATGGCCGCGTGGTAACCATCCCGGGCATTGGATATCTCCCGGTCGATCAATGCCTCGATACCGGATCGGCTGGAGTGTGGGGAGACCAACAGGTGATTGTAGCTGTGGCGCTTGTAGTTGAAGCGCAGGAAATCGAAGACATTGGACACGTCGCGGCCGATTCCCTGATCGTAGGTCAGCAGACTGAAGTCGGTGTACAGGCGCGCGGTTTTCTCGTTGAAGTTGCCGGTGCCGATATGGCTGTAAAAACGGGTCTCGCCGTCTTCCTCACGCTCGATGCAAATCAGTTTGCTATGAACTTTCAGGCCGGCAACACCAAACAGCACTTCCACGCCGTTGTCCGCCAGTCGCTCAGCCCAGTTGATGTTGGCCTCTTCATCGAAACGAGCCTGCAGCTCAACCACTGCCAGGACGCGCTTGCCGTTGTGCACGGCGTTGATCAGCGCGTCACACACCCTGGAGTTGCGCGCCACCCTGTAGAGGCAGATCTGTATGTGCTTCACCGACGGGTCCAGCGCCGCGGTTTTCAACAGGTCGATGATGTAGTCAAAGGGATGATAGGGGTAATACAGCAGCACATCCCGCTCGCGAATCCGGTCAAAGATACTGCCCTCTGCCTCCAGCCGTGGCACCGGGATGCTGGGCAGTGGTTTGAACTCCAGATAGCGCGGGCCCACGTTGGGAAACGACATGAAATCCTTGGAGTTGTGGTAGCGCCCGCCGGCGATCAGGCTGTCGTACTTGCGGACGTTAAAGTGCTTGGTGAGAAAGTCCAGCAAGTGGCCGGGCATCGCCGCGTCATACACGAAACGCACGGCGTCCGCCTTCTGGCGGCGCTTCAGCGAGAGCTCCATCTTTTCTATCAGGCTATCGGCAATGCCCGTGTCTATCTCCAGTTCGGCATCGCGAGAAAACTTGATGGTGTAGGCCGCTGAGCTGTCTACGTCGATCACCCCGCGGAATACCTGCGCCATGCAGTAGCGGATGATGTTGTCCAGCACGATGAACACCTTGCCCTTCTTGCCGCGCTTGCGGGGGATCTCGATGAAGCGAGGTACCCGATCCGTGGGCACTTCCATTATGGCGTAGCGTGTTTCTTCTCCGCAGCGCAGGTCGACGGCCAGGTAAATGGATTCGTCGGTGAGGTTGGGCATGGATTGCCCGTCGGACAGCAGAATGGGTTCCAGTTCAGGCAGGACGTTGTTGGAGAAAAACTGCTGTACGTAGGCGGCCTGATTGGGCTCCAGTTGGCGCTCATTCACCAGGTAGATCTTGCGCCGCTGCAGTTCGACCAGCAACTGACCGTAGATGCGGTCAAACTCCGTCTGCAGGGCGACAACGTCGGTCTGGATGTTTTCCAGTAACGCCTTGTACTGCTGCCGGTTGCTGGCGGTTGACAGGCTCAGCAGGCGCCTGACCTCGGCAACCCTGACACGGAAAAATTCGTCCAGGTTGTTGGAAAAAATGCCCAGGTAGCGCAGGCGTTCGATAACGGGGACTGTGTCGTCTGCGGCTTCTTGCAACACTCTCGCGTTGAAGGAAATCCAGCTGATCTCCCGCGGCATGAAGTGGGAGGCGTCGAGATCGCCCAGGCGGGCCTTGATCGGGTTTTCAGTATCGTTCTGACTGGTCATAAGACAGACAGTATAACTGCTGCATGACAAATTGGTTGCATTGCAGGTGGTAACTCCAGGGTCAACGGTGGGCCGCGATGCCTATTCGTCGTCCGAGGACGGCTCGTCTCCGGCAAGATAGAAGTAGTCGTCAAAGGTTTTTACCGCCTGGGGAAAGAACACACAGCCTGCGGTCACCAGGGTGCCGTTGATAAACCCCTCCGGAAACAGGATAAGCGCCAGCATAGGCCATAACTCCAGCGCCCGGGTCACCAGTGCCTCCTGGCCGGCCAACGCCAGCAGCGCCAGTGCCAGCAGGGCCGCACACAGCGCGCTGGCCATGCCGCCGATGAAGCCACCGCCCAGGGTGTAGAAGAACAGGTTCTGTTGCCGTGGCAGGAGCCTGAGCAGCAGTCTGCTTACTGTAGCGGGAACCGCCACGGTCAGCAGCCATGAGGGTGGCAGGCCACCCAGCGGCGCATCGCTCAGCAGGGTCAGTATCAGCAGCGCGAGGCTGCCGCAAAGCACAGCGAAGCGCCATCCCAGCAGCAGCGTCACACTGGTCATGCCCAGCAGGTGCAGGCGCAGGCTCTCGCCCACCGGTACGCTCAGCGCCCAGAGGCCCAGGCAGAACAGGATGGAAAGGCTGAGCAGGTGGATGCGGCCCGGCGCCGCCGCCAGGGCGTTCCACTGGGCCCAGCGCAGGGCGGCGGCCAGGACGGCTATCATCACCGCGCTGCTGGCAATTAGCATCCAGCCGGGCAGGAGGTTCGTATCGAGTATCATGGACCAAGAATAACGGGACGCCCGCATACAAAAAACTGGTCCGGCGTGGACACAGGGACGGCACAACCACCGGCACGGGTGTTGCACGTCTTTTGTACATCCCGCGCACGCACGGTAACCGGCCGCCACACGGTAGCGATTCATCGCATGTCACTGCAAGGCACTACTACATAGGTGGCGCGCGAAACAAGAGAG
>JAZBPS010000180.1:0-4985 GCA_036353375.1 Halieaceae bacterium
ACGACAGTGAAACCCAGCTCGAGGCAGAGCACTCCGGCGCAGGCGCCGGTGCCAGCAAGTCGCTGAGCCGCTTGATCTCGATCGAGGCGGGCGCTTCCGGCGTGGGCGGCATCTGCGCCAGCCTGCTGCTGCTGTTTGCCGACATGACCACCCTGGTCAAGGTGCAGGCGATCTGCGGTCTCGTGCCGCTGTTGCTGGGCCTGGTACTGGTGGAAACGCCGCGGCCCATTCTCAGCCAGGGTCATGCCAGCAATGCCCAGGCCATCATCAGGACACTGGTACTGGGCAAGCCGGTAGTGCTTTGGACGGCGCTGGCTATCGCCGCCTTCGGCTTGCTGGCGCTGTACGCCTTCTGGATCTACCAGAAGTACTGGGAGCTGGCGGGCGTACCGGTCAGCCTGTTCGGCTACATCTGGGCAGTGTTTGCGTTGACCGTCAGCGTGGCCGCGCGCTACGCGGGCGCCATCGAAGCCTGGCTGGGTTGGCGCCGCATGCTGTGGCTCACCGCCCTGCTGCCGGTGATCGGGTTGCTGGGTATGGCCCTGGGCGGTGGCTGGGTGGGCGTGATGTTCGGCTTCGCCATCCAGCTCAGCCGGGGCCTGAGCCTCACGCTGTTCTACGAGGCCCTGAACCGGCGCGTGGACGGTGACTTCCGCGCCACCATGAACTCGCTGGTGAGCCTGGGTGTGCGCAGCCTGTTCATCGTGACCGGCCCACTGCTGGGCTGGGCGCTGGACAGCATCGGCGTGGCCAGCAGCCTGCTGGTGCTGGTTGCCGTCTTCGCGCCGCTGTTTGTGCTGGTCATTCTCGGGCTGGGCCTGCGGATCCGGCGCGAGGCCGAAGCGCTGCCGCAGCCGGCCATGTAAGTCCCATGGCCCGCATCCCCTGCGGACCATGACCCGCGAACTAGCGGGATTCCCCGGCAGCACCCTAGAGGTGCTGCCGGGCTTTTTTGTGCTGCCGCGTTATACTTTTCGGCAACAGGAGCACAGCCCCTCATGGACAGATCCCCCAGCATCCTCGCCACCATGATCCTGCCGATCGCCCGCGCCCTGCGGCTGCAGGGGGTGGACCCGATGCCGATCTTCGAGCAGGCCGATATCGACCCGGCCATGGTCATCAATGCCGATCGGCGTATTCCCATGGCCAAGATGCGCGTGTTGTGGCGGCTGATTCACGAGGCCACCGATGACGAGGCCTTCGGCCTGCACGCTGCCGAGCAGGTGCAACCCGCCACCCTGCACGGGCTGGGTCTCGCAGTGCTGGCCAGCTCTACCATCTACGACGTGCTACAGCGGCTGGTGCGTTTTGCGACCCTGCTGCACACCGGCGTGGAGCTGAAGCTCAGTGAGCGCGATGAACTGGTCGACCTGGATCTCGGCCTTGCCAGCGAATTCGAGGGCCAGGACGATATTGAGGTGGACCCCTTCGGCGAAGACTTTGCCATGGGGATGGTAGTAGTGCTGTGCCGGCTGACCCTGGGCGAGTACTTCAGCCCCATCGAGTCCCACTGCCGTCGCCCGGCACCTGCAGATCCCAATGCCTTTATGGCCATGCTCGGCTGCCCGATCACCTTCGGCAGCCCACAGCTGCGCATCACCTTCGTAAAGAGTGATATCAACGAGCAGCTCGCCTCCGCCAACCCGGAGCTGGCCCGCGTCAACGATGAACAGACCGAGACCTACCTGGCCACGTTTACCCGGGTGAGCGCGTCGCGCGCCGTGGTCGGCAAGATCGTCGAGCACCTGCCCGACGGCCCGCCCAGCCAGAAAGCCATCGCCGAGGCCATGCATGTCAGCAACCGCACCTTGCAGCGCAAGCTCAAGGAAGAGGGCACCAGCTTTATCGACCTGCTGCAGGACGCCCGCCTGTCATTGGCGCGCAAATACCTGGCGCAGCCGCAGCGCTCGATTGTGGAGATCGCCTACCTGCTGGGCTTTTCCGAACCCAGCACCTTCTCCCGCGCCTTCAAGCGCTGGACCGGCCAGGCGCCCGCCGACTATCGCGCCGGCCTGCAGGTCGATAGCGCTGCCACCTGACCCGGATCACGGTGATCACGATTCAGGTCTGCTATGCTGCTGCGCACAATGCATCTACTGACACTCATACAGGGGAAGACTGATGTCGATTGTCCTGATCGTTGCTGATCGAGCGGAAGACCGCCAGGTTGCGATTTCTCGCGGCCTGCAACTGGCCGCAAAAATGGGCTGGGGCGCCCAGGTCGTGGGCTTTGCCTATGAAAACCTCGACGAGTTGAAGTCAGCCGGCGTTGACCCACAGGAGGTCAAGAAGAAGCTGTTGGACAAGCGCAAGTCCGACGTGCACGCCGAGGTGGAGAAGTTCAAGGGCGACGTGCGCACCGCCGTCAACGTGGTCTGGCACAAGGCGATCCACCAGTGGATCGATGAGCAGTGCGAGCGCAAGGAGTACGCCGCAGTGATCAAGACCGGGCACCGCACTGAGACCTTCCTGTACACGTCCACCGACTGGCACCTGCTGCGCGAGTGCCCGGCGCCGGTGATGATAGCCGCCGAGAAGAAGTGGCGCGCCACCAAGCCCATCGTCGCGGCGATCGACCTGTCCAGTAAAAGCCGCGTGGTGCGCCAGCTCAATGACCAGGTGGTGACCACCGCCAAACGCTTTGCTGAACAGCTCGACACCGAGCTCTACCTGGTACACGCGCTGCATATTCCCGCCGTGCTGACCGAGCTAGACCTGGTGGACGAGTTCTCCCACGTCAAGAAGATGAAACAGGAGCTGCACCCCAAAGTGCAGAAACTGGCCCAGGCCCACGGTCTGCCGATGTCTTCCATCAAGCTCAAGCAGGGCCCGGTGGACAAGGTGATTACCAGCGAGTCGGCCCGGCTCAAGGCCCAGCTGGTGGTCATGGGCACTGTCGGCCGCAAGGGTGTGAAAGGTCAGCTGCTGGGTAACACGGCAGAGAAGGTCCTTACCAAACTGCGCACCGACGTGCTCGCGATCAAGCCCTAGCAGCTGCCCCCAGCGGCAGGCTGATCCTGAACGCCACACCGGAGCCATCCGGCAGGTTTTCGGCGCGGGCGCTGCCACCGTGAAAATCCACGATCAGCCGCACGATATGCAGGCCGAGGCCGAGGTGCACTCGGTCGCTCTTGTCGCGCACCGACACCATGGAATCAAACAGCTGGTGCTGCATCGCCGCCGGCAGCAGCGGCCCTTCATTACTCACGCAAAGCTCCGCGCTATCGCCATGTAATGCCAGGCCCAGGTGAATACTGCCGCCGGCAGGGGTGAAGCTGGCGGCGTTGTCCATCAGCTTGTCGAGCATCTGCGCCACCAGGTCGGGCACGCCGAAGGCCTGCAGCGTCTCGGCGTCGCAGTCGAAGCGCAGCACGTGGTCGGTGTACAGGCCCTCGTATGCGGCAAACAGTTCACGACACAGGGCGACCAGGTCGTAGTGCTCCGGCGTGTTGCCGTGCACGCTCTCCTCGAGTCGCGTCGCTTCACTCATGGCATTGAGGATATTGCCGAGTCGTGACAGCCCGTCCCGGGCGCGCTGCACGTAAACCTCGCCGTCCTCGGGGCTGCCGTCGAGATTGTCGAGCGAGGACTGGATCACGGCGATGGGTGTGCGCAGCTCGTGGGAAAGCTTGCGCGACAGGCTGCGCAGGTAGTCGGTATAGTCGCGCAGCCGTGCCAGCAGCTCGGCGTACTGGCGTGACAGTTCGCGGATCTCATCACGGCTGCGGCTGACCGGGAAGCCCTCGTCGTCCAGCCGTCCATCGGGCTGGATTACCCCCGCGCTGGCGCGTGACAGCCGGCGAATACGCCAGGACAGCCAGCTGGCATAGCCCAGCAGGCCCAGCGCCGACAGCCCCATGGCCAACAGGCTGTAATACAGAAGCCTCGAGAAGGCGCGATCCGTCAGGCTCAGGTAGGGTTCGCTGCCCTGGCGGGCCACCACCGCCCCGATCACTGAATCTCCCAGCAGTATTGGCGCGGCGCTTGCCAGCAGCTTGCGCCCGCCGCCTTCCGGCGCGGCGTACCAGGCCGCCGCTGCATCGCCAGCCAGCGCGCTGTCCAGTTCCGCCAGCCGCACCTGGCCGACACGCTCCGGGTCGGGCAGGCGGGCCGGGGGCGCACCGTTGAGAATCGCCCGGTACAGGGCCTTGAGTAACCACGGTGTTTCGCTGCGGGGCAGGGTGTCGGCCTCGCTGCGGGCGCCTGCCATGGCCCACTGGAAACGATCGACGGCGGTCAGCTCGATGCCGGCATAGGCAAACGGCGCCAGCGCCCGACCGAGTTCCGCCGAGGGAAAGACCAGCCAGGGCGGCAGGGTGCGGGTGCCCGGCAACACCGTGCCCACTGTGTCGCTGGTGCCGGTAGTGGCGCTGCCGTCGTTGCGCACCAGATAGAATCCAAGCCGGTCATTGAGCATGGACAGCGGCAGTTCCAGTTCCACGGTAAAGCCGTCGAGACTGTCCTGCCAGAATCCGCGGATGCGCGGCTCGAATCCCATTACCGCGCCTTCCCGCTCGATGCGGGCCTGCACCGCGCCGGGCGCGGCGGTAGCAATGATGTAGTCAGTCCCGCGCCCGCTGCGCAACACCAGGCGATCGCCGCTGGCGCGGTACACATTGCGCGGGTCGTGGTAGACCACCTGTTCATCGGTCACCGTGAACAGCAGGTATAGCAACGGCCCGCGCACCTGGGCGCGGTAAGCCACTGGCCCGAAGCGATGGTGTTCCGGGCCGGTCCAGCCGTCGGCGTAGCCGTCGACAATCACCGGTCCGTCGGCCAGGGTGGCGTAGAGCTGGCCGCTGGTCGATTCGGTGGACAGCTTGCGCTCGGGATTGGGGTACAAGAGCTCCGGCCGTTCGCCCACCACCGTGGCCACTGCCCGCGTGGTGGCAAGCAGCGCCTGGGCCTGCCCGCTTTGCAGGGCGCCCTCCATTTCGCGCACGTACTGGCAGCCGGCCCAGGGCAGGGCAATCAGCAGCAGGCTG
>JAZBPS010000181.1:0-5586 GCA_036353375.1 Halieaceae bacterium
AGCCCATGCGCTGCTGGCGCAGGGTCATCGCGGCGCCCAGCAGGCTGGCGTGTTCGTCGGTGGTTTTAACGGGCGAGCTCATCACGCTGGACAGGGCCACATAACGCTCCTTGCCCTCTTCGTCCTGTTCCAGGGCGTCCCCGCGCAGCAGGCTGGAGTCGCTGGCCGCCAGAACATCGCGGTGCGATACCAGGCCCACAACACCACCGTCTGGGTCCAGAATCGGGATGTGCCGTATATGGTGCTCGCGCATCAGCTGCGCGGCGTCGGTTAGCGTGTTATCGGGCCCCAGGGTGTAGGGGGCACGCGTCATGATTTCGGCGACGCTCAGCATAGTGGTTTCTCCCGGATGGATAGCGGTATCGCTAGGTTGGTGGACGTTAACCGATGGCCCGGTCCGTCGCCTTGATCGGCATCAAGCGCGGCCCTGCGCTGCAGTGAAAGCGGTTGGCCGCTACAGCAACACCATGACCATCTGCCCAAGGCCCGCCATTCCCACAACCCAGATCAGGCTGCGCAGGTAGATAATGCCCGCGAGATACACCGGCAGGTAGAACACCCGGGACCAGAAGAACACCTGGGCGCCGATCAGCACCTCGGCGTCCAGTGCCAGCATGTGCGCGACCAGCGCCAGCGGCACAAACAGCAGCATGCCCTCAATTGTATTGGCCGCGGCGCGCTGAGCGCGTCCGCCCAGCGGCGTCGCCTCGGGCAGCTTGTCTCGGTTGCTGAACCCGTCGCGCATTCCCTGGGGTGTCCACTCGCGATTCCGCAACACGCCGCCGAGCACGATCGCCGCGAACGTAAGCACCGACATATAAACCACAAGCGTCAACAGTGGCGTCACTGGCTACTCTCCACAGGGTTCGTCAACCGGGCAATCGATTGATGTCAGTCGGTCAGTCCCGCCACGTCTGCGAATGTAAGCTGCAGCGCGGCACAGATCATGTTGAAAAAGCCCGCTTCGGCGTGCGCCACCTTTTCATCGGCGTTCAGCACGTCCACCAGGGCGTGCATCAACTTGAGACGTTGCTCATGACTGAGTTTGGGTCCGACACGCGCCACCACCTTCTCCAGCGGTGCGGTTTCGTACAGGGCCGACTTGGAGGCAATGCGCACATCTGCACTGCTGATTTCTTCCCCCAGGTATTCCCGCAGCACTTTCTGCACCGTTTCCACCTCCGCCGCGTCGGTGTACGCGTCCACGTCGGTGGCCCGCGACAGCACCATCACCAGAAGTTCCCGGTACACTTCGGGCCCGGGTTCGCTTTTCTCGCCGCCAAAAAGTTTTCGAACATTCAGCAAATCGGCCAGTGCCATGTGTCATTCCCCTGTGAGTGGTAAAAGTCGAGCTGTAAAAGCAGGTTTTCGCTGAACCCCGGTCACGCTTCCACAATGGACACAGAGACAGCACGCACAGGGTAGGACGTTAACCGATTTATCGATGCAGGCAAAACCGCTCGCGCGGCCAGTCTGCCCCGATGACCGAGTCGCGACATGCGCCGCTGCCGTAGCCCGTTCTGCGGTAACGCACAGCTGGGGATGCCCCAATTCCGGGCCAGCACACCCCATCGTGGCGCACAGAGGCAACGCCTGCCACGTCCAGCAGCCATCGAAAAACCACTAACTCATTGATTTAGCAACGTATTCGATTTTCTGGAATGGCACTTGCTGCTATCCGTACCTGATATAACGCCACAAACTGTTCGTGTGTCGTTCACCCCAATAATGCTGAGCCAAACACCATGTCCACGTCTGTAACGCTGATTCAAAATGCCCTCGTCATCGACCCCGCCAACCAGCGCAATGAAATCACGGATGTGGCCATCCAGGACGACAAGGTGCTGGAGATTGGCCACAACCTGCGCCAGGCCCACCCCCAGGCGGATGTGATCGACGCCAGCGGCAAAATCATCTGCCCCGGCCTGATCGACCTGCACGTGCACGTGATGACAGGGTTCGGGGACTTCTGCCTGCCGCCTGACTTTGTCGGTGTGGACAGCGGCGTAACCACGGTGGTGGACGCGGGCACCAGCAGCACCTCGCTGTTCGGCATGGCGAGAAAGGGCGTGATTGACCAGCCGGATGTCAAGACCCGGGTGCTGGCTTTCATGGACCCCTGCAAAATCTATATCGCGACATCAGACTTCATCTGCCACAAACTGCGCATTGCCGACAATGAAAACAACCTCGACATCGAGGTCACCAGGCAAGTCGTCGAGGAGAACCGCGATGTTATCGTCGGCTTCAAGGTGCGGGCTGCCTACAGTGAGCAGAGCGGCCCTGAAGTGAGCCCCTTCCTCAATGCGGCGTTATCGGTGTCGGATGACCTGCCTGTGATGGTGCACTTTGGCGGCTTCCCACATACCCCGGTGATTCCTGCCCTGACGCTGATGAACAAGTTGCGTCCGGGTGACATCGTCACCCATGCCTTCCGCGCAGGCTCGGGCATTCTCGACCAGCACAATCAGCCGCTGCCGGACTACATCGCCGCCTACGAGCGCGGCGTGGTGATGGATATCGGCCATTCCTCCGGCGACTTCCACATTGGCACGGCACGGCACCTGATTCAGCTGGGCTACAAGCCCACCACGATTTCCACAGACCTGAACGCTTTCAATTACGACGGGCCGGTCTACACCCTGACGGAGACCATGTCGAAACTGTGGAACCTGGGACTGGAGCTCGACGAGGTCATCGCCATGGTCACCTCGCATCCCGCCCGCACGCTGCACCGTTCAGATACCCTGGGCGCGCTGGCACCGGGCAGGGAAGCCGATATCACCATGCTCAGCGTCGAGGAAGGCGAGTTTGAGTTCAGCGACGGCTTCGAAACCATGACAGCCCCGAAACGGCTGGTCGCCGAGGGCTGCTGGCGTGCCGGAGAATGGCACACGGCCAAACACCGGGGCGCGCCACGGGTCTCGGAACCCTTCGCCTTCCGGAAAGCGGGGTAGATATGACCGACTCAACACTAGCAACACACAGCGACGCCGCACAGGAACCCAGGGCGTTTTACGACAGCCTTGTCGAGGAGCTGCATACACTGCGCGAAGCGGTGTCTACCGAAGAAAAATCCTTCGGCGGCGATCAACTTATGCAAGGCGTCGAGCTGTATGAATGGCTGAAGTTCCAGGCCTGGTACGAGCAGCAGGCCGCCTACTTCATCGGCAGCTGGTTACAGCACACCCCCGAGGACGACGCCTTCATCGGCCTCTGCCAGCAAGTGGCCGACGAGGGCAAACACTACAAGCTTCTGATATCCCACCTTCGCTCCCATGGCCAGACCATGGAGGGCTGGGAACCCGAACCGGAGTGGGTCGACTGGGTGGTCGACTTCTACGCCAGCGGCGACGACACCATAGAACGCGTGGCCGCCCACAACATCACCGGTGAGCTGGGCGCCCTGCAGGGCTTTGAAACACTGATGCCGCGCATTCCCGAGAAGACCCAGCGGGTGCTGAACAAGATACTGCCCGACGAGAAGTTCCACGTGCAGCTTGGCCGCATGGTGGTAGAGCGTTATGCCACCACCCTTGACGCCCAGCGCCGGGTGCGCGAGCGGGTACTCAAGGCCTTTGAGCTGGAGCAGAAAGGGCGCATCGCGTTTGACAGGCGCATGCGCCAGGCCATGAGTGCGGCCTGATGACCAGTCGATTGAATGCGCCGGTTGGCGAGCGCGTCTGGGTGTGCGTTGTCTGCGGTTACCTGTACAAGGAGAGTGAGGGCATGCCCGAGGACGGCATCCCGCCCGGCACGCGCTGGGAAGACGTCGATGAAGACTGGACCTGCCCCAAGTGCGGCGTCACCAAGGCTGACTTCGTGCTGCTCACCGTCTGAGGCGCTGGACAGAAATCAACAGATCGGGAGCTGCCCTGGCGGGCCACCCTGTTGCTAACGCACCGCGTTCTGTCCCGGGCATCACCCTTGCAAAAGGGACTGGCGAATCGCCAAAGTACGGCTCACGCCCGGGGCTGCATAAACGCCTGGGTTCTGTACAAAAGCCGTGGCGAATCCGCATACCCGCCCATGCTGCGATGCATCACGGACGTGTTATCCCAGATCAGCAGATCCCCTGCCTGCCAATCGTGTTGGTAGGTGTTCTCGGGCGTATCGATCACGCTGAACAAGGCGGCCAGAATCTCCTCGGACTCCGCTTCAGAAACGCCGTGTATCTGTGTGGTGGGGTAATTGACATAAAGACCCTGCCGACCCGTCTCCACATGTACGTGCGTAATATTGTGGTACGCGTCAGGCAGGTATTCATCCGGCGAGGCAACCTCGAAATCCGGTATCGCGGCACAGGATGACAGGAACTGGAGATCGCGTATGCGCGCCTTCATGCCCTCATCCAGCACCTCATACGCGCGACGCAAGTCCGCAAACCCGGTTTTGCCGCCCTGCTCCGGTACCTGAACCGAGTAGAGGAAGTTGTAGATATAGTTCTGGCCCGGCTGCCAGAAGTCGCCATCCACATGCCAGTACTCCGCCGCCTGGTGCTGCTTGATCAAGGTGCCGTCGGGCCGAATATTGGAGACCCTGGCAAGTTCGGGGTACTGGTCAAGGGTGTTGTTGAAGCGCAATCCCTCGGGCAGTAACACCGGCTCGCCAAAGCGCCGGGTCAGGGAGATCAGGTCCTCAATGTCCAGCTGTTGCTGCCGAACGCAGACCACGCCGTGCTCGGGCACAGCGCCCCGCAATGCGGCGAACGCAGCGTCGTCCAGGGAACGCACATCAAGGTTTTCCAGGGTGAAGCCCAACATCTTTTATACTCGTAACAGGGTTCGTACGTCTCTGTTTGCATAGCAGGGTTTCGGGGTAGCGCGCCGCAGGCTGACCATTGCAGCCACTTTGTCCGGCCCTTGCGCGTGTGCCGGTGCGGGGTTGCCGCAGTCGACATCCGTTTGAGTATAAGCGGGTTCAGCGGCCCCTTTCCAACGAAAGCCGACCTGCGGCCTTTAAACGCTGTTCAGTAACGCACCGGCAAAGTTACGGGACCCCGCAGCACCGTGCCCGAGGGTTGCGCGGCCTGCGGGTCGGAAAGTTGCAAACCGGGCAGGCGCTCAATCAATACATCCAGCACCACGGCAAGTTGCTTGCGCGCCAGGTGCATGCCGGGACACAGGCGCGGGCCCGGACCAAAACTGAGCAATCGGCTGCCCACATCCCGATGCAGGTCGTAACGGTGAGGGTCATCAAACACCGCCGGGTCGCGGTTGGCGGCCGTGGCGGCAAACAGGCAGAAGCTGCCGGGGGGTATCTCGACCCCGGCGAATTCCACCGGCTCGGATGCCGACATACGCGGCAGTATCGCCACCGGGGTTTCCCAGCGAAGCAGTTCTTCGATGGCACCCGCGCGCAGCGTCGACGTAGTGCACACCGCTTCCCAGCGGGACCGGTCCGACAGCAGGGCGTAAAGCAGGTTGCCCAGGGCATCCACTGTGGTAGAGGCGCCGGCCGTGAACAGCAACCGCACATTGGACAGTATCTCCTCGTCGGTGAGCCGATGGCCGTCGGCATCCGCCAGCACCAGGCCGGAGATAACATCGTCACGTGGCGCGCGGCGCCTGTCGGCGAGAATGGGCA
>JAZBPS010000182.1:0-3930 GCA_036353375.1 Halieaceae bacterium
CTTCTTCTTGTTGCTCGTGGTGGAGGTGGGCACCCAGTCACTGCGCGCCTCGGTGATCCTGTACCTGTCTACGCGGCTCCACCTGCAGCTGGCCGCCAACCTGTTCCAGCACCTGGTTCGCTTGCCCATCACCTGGTTCCAACGCCGTCATCTTGGCGATGTGCTGTCGCGCTTTTCCTCCGTTGACGCGGTGCGAGAAATCATCAGTACCGGCCTGGTCACCGCGCTGGTGGATGGCCTGATGGCCGTGATCATGCTGCTGATCATGTTCCTCTACGACGTGCGCCTGACATTGATCGTGCTGGGTATCCTGGCCCTGTACATCCTGCTGCGATTGCTGCTGTTTCCAACGCTGCGACGCCTATCGCAGGAAAGTATCGCCAACCACGCGCTGTGCGAAACCAGCTTTATAGAAACCACCCGCGGTATGCAGACGGTGAAGCTATTGCAGCGTGAAAACGAACGCCAGGCGCAGTGGCAGAATCGGCTGACAGATGCCATGAACAGCGACATCAGGGTGGCAAAGCTGGGTATCTGCTGCGACGCAGCAAATCGTACGCTCTTCGGACTTGAAAACATCCTGGTGGTGTACTTCGCCGCCCTCTCAGTCATCGACAACGTGCTTTCACTGGGCATGCTGTTCGCATTCATCAGCTACAAGCAGCGCTTCACCAGCGCCATTGACAGTCTCGTCGACCAGCTCATCGAGCTGCTGATGCTGGGCCTTCACCTGGAACGGGTAAGTGATATTGCGTTGAGCAAGCCGGAGCCGCAGGGCGTGTCTTCCGCAACACCGCGAAATCGACATACCGGAGGATTACGGCTGGAGGGCAAGCAACTCGCCTTTCGCTACAGCGACGCCGAACCGTGGATCTTCAGGGACGTGAACCTGTCCATACCCGCCGGCAGCAGCATCGCTCTGGTTGGGCCATCAGGCTGTGGCAAAACCACATTGCTCAAGTGCCTGATGGGTTTGATGCCAACAACCGAAGGTGAACTGACGGTGAATGGCGTACCTGTGGACAGCCGACAGGATTACCGCAGCTTAATTGCCTGCGTGATGCAAGACGATCAACTGCTGAGCGGTTCCATCGCAGAAAACATCGCATGCTTCGAGCAGCGACTAGACTTGGAGAGAGTCGTGCAAGTGGCTCAGCAAGCTTGTGTGCACGAGGCCATTATGCAAATGCCCATGCAGTACAACACACCGGTAGGCGATATGGGCTCGACCCTGAGCGGCGGCCAGGTCCAGCGCATCATGCTGGCCCGTGCCTTGTACCGACAGCCGCGAGTTCTCTTTCTCGATGAGGCCACCAGCCATCTTGATGTGGAAACTGAGCTGAAGATCAACAAACACATCGCAACGATGAATATTACGCGGATCGTCGTTGCACACCGGCCCGATACGATCGCGTCGGCGGACCAGGTTTTTGAATTGCGGCGGGAATGCCGCGATGTGTAAACGCGCAATATCGCGCGAGACAATCAGCAGAGGAAAAAGACAATGCAAACATGGAAGTTTGAAGTTGGTGCGGGCCAACAGGCCTCATATCGGGTATTGAGCAACGAAGAGGCCGAGTCGGTGACTGGCGGGATCGCGCCAATCGCGGCTGTTGCGGTCCAAGCTGCAATAGGCGCCGCAACGAGCGCAGCGAATGCGCACGGTTCAGGCGGAAATGTTATGGCAGCTGCGATTCTAGGGGGAGCGGCCGGAGCAATTGGCGGCGTGGCGAGCCTCGTATGGAATACGTCCAAAGTGCTGTCAGTAACGATCGGCGGCGTGGGTGCGGCATTGTACGGTTCCAGTGCCTACGCGATCGGGCTTTTTCCAAGGACTATGAAAGAGCATCTATGAAGTAAATTGCAGATTTAGCAAAAGGAACGAGTCTGGCGGCCCAATGGGCCGCCCAACAAAGGGAAAGGAATGTGGACCTGTCTATTAGCGAGATCTTCGTAACCGTACTGACAATGACTCTGTACGGTGGCACTTACCTTACTGACGTTTTGCGAAGCAACAGTGGTAAAGTCCACTGGCGTTTTATGGCGCTACAGTTCGCAGCGTTTTGGGCGATACAGTGTCTTATTTCGATCGGCTTCGGACACGACCTGGCTGCAGCATTGTGGCGAGGTGCAATGTACTCAGCAGGCGCAACCATCATAGCGAAGGTATCCTGTTGGGCTTATATGCGTGATGAAGCAAAGGCGCGCTCAGAGCGAAGGGATTTATGAACCGCGGCGATTCAGCAAACCCCGATATCAAGACCCCAGTCGGTCTCTCAGAATCAGAGCGAGAAGAACTGATCGAGAGAGCCAGATACGAAGTCTTCAAAGAACACGGTAACAACTCTCGAATGGTGCTGCGTTCAGTGTTCACATTCATCATTTTGGGGACATTGCTGGCGGCACTGGCGCTTACGCTAGTACCGCTTCTGCCAGATAACTTCGCGGCCAAACTCTTTTTCACAGCGCTACTGGCCGGTGCCGGGGGAATTGCCGGGTACTGGAACTCTCGGCAAAGATCGAAGCTCATCAACGAAAAGATTCAGGAACTGACTAACGATTCATAATCAAGGTAATCCGAGTATGGACGTGCCTGCTGTACTTCTTCTGCGGGCACACAGGCTTCAACGCCATCTGGCTGGGGGCATTGAATTCCGCCGGTGCAACTACGATTGGCATAACCATGTACCGCCATAACAAGCGAAAAGCCGAGGACGAGGTAACACCCCCAGACCGCTAATTTGTTGCCTTTCAGTCCGAACCACTCGTTCTACACCCCAGCCAAATTTCCAACCAGTTCACACATTTACCCCGCAATTCGGCCTGTTTCGGAACCAGTTCGCAGTTTGAAACCGGGTTTGCTGACGTGCGAAATCAAAACGCTAGTATCTCTATCAAGCTTAGAAATTAATTAGGTCAGCACCATGAATTACATGACGTTTGGTGAACAGCAAATCCCGGTCCTGCGCATCTGCATGGGCATGTTCGCAGTCTGCTCGCTGCTGATTGGCGTGACGATGAGCCTCGAGGGCCAGGTCTCGCTGGCATTGACCAACCTCTGTGGTGCCTCGTTTTTCATCTTTGCCTACTTCAACCCCGATGCGCTGGAGACTCGCCGCTTCCCTGACGCCCGGGTCAGCAAGCAACACGGCATCGAGACCAGTTTTGAGAAAGTAGTACAGAAGAAATTCCTCTGGACCTCACTGGCGATCGGCGGCCTGGCCGTTCTCCTCGAGTTCCGGGAATACCTGCCCCTGGGGTAATGAGCGAACGTTCCTGGCCCGCTAGCGGGCCAGGGTTTTTTTGATGGCCCCGTGCCAGCTCGCCACCCGCTCCTTACGCGCTTTCGCCGACATCTTCACCGCAAACTCCCGCTCCGCCTGCCACACCTGCTTGATATCCTGCTTGCTTTGCCACAGGCCCACACCCAGGCCGGCGAGGTAGCTCGCGCCCGCCACGGTGGTTTCCAGCATTTGCGGCCGAATCAGCTTGCGTCCCAGCACATCCGCCTGGATTTGCATCAGCAGGTCATTGGCGGCCGCGCCGCCGTCTACCCGCAAAGGTTTCATACGCTTGCCCAAGTCCTTTTCCATCGCTACCAGGATATCGACGTTCTGCAGCGCCATGGCATCCAGGGTGGCGCGGGCAATATGGCCGCGATGGGCACCCCGGGTCAGCCCGGCGATGGTGCCGCGGGCCTCCGGTTCCCACCAGGGTGCGCCCAGGCCAGTCAGGGCGGGTACGAACTCGACCCCGCCGTGATCCTCCACGCTGTTGGCCAGCGCCTCGATCTCCGGGGCTGAGCTGATGAACTTCATCTCATCCCGCAGCCACTGCACGGCAGCACCGCAGATGAACGCACCACCCTCCAGGGCGTAGGTGAGCTTTTCGCCACCCAGCTGCCAGGCCACGGTCGTCAACAGCCCGGCA
>JAZBPS010000183.1:0-2554 GCA_036353375.1 Halieaceae bacterium
CACTGTCGAGGCGGAACAGTTTCTGGGCGTCGAACTTGTAGGCGAACTCCTCGTCTTCGGCGAGTGCATCCACAACCTCCAGACCGTCAAACTCATAGGTGGTGGGGTCGAAGAATGCGTTTGCGCCCTGGAAGACCTCGTAGCGGGGCAAATCCATATCGCTGTAGTCGAAGTCCAGGCCTAGTGCGCCCGGGTCCTCAAAGCCTGCTGCGAAAGTGGTAGGGTCCTGGGTGTCTTTTTCGTGTTCCTCCGAGTACGCGTAACTGACGCTGTACTCGAACTGCCAGGTGTCCAGCTTCGTCTCGCCGCCCAGGCTGAATGTGCGAATCTCCTGTGCCTCGAAGCGGTCTTTTTGCTCGCGTTCCAGGGATATCTCGCCATCACCAGACAGGAAGCGAGCGCTGTTGGCGCTGCCGTCGCTGGGCTCCTCATCAAACTCCATGATCAGTGCGCGACGGGATTCAAGGTCTTCAAACAGGCTGTACATCGCGCGGGCATACAAGTACGTGCTGTCGGTGGCCTGAAAATCCAGTGATATCGAGCCGCTGGTGCGCTCGCGAACCACATCGTAGTCACGATACTCAATGGTGTCGGCGTAGCCCACGCCGGCGTCGGTTGTATCCCAGCCGTCTGCTTCAACGTTGTCGGTTGAGAACTCCCGGTCCTGCCATGACAGGCCACCTGCAATGCCGAAGCGCTCATTGACGGGGTACATAAAATCCACCACGGCCTTGGGTGACCAGGCTTCCGACAGGTCGTTGTATTGCTGCTCTCCCTTTACAGACAGAAACGGCTCTTCCACATTGAAGGCGCGGGTAGTTTCGATGTTAATAGCGGCGCCGATAGTGTCCGCGTTCAGATCGGGGGTGAGGGTCTTCACGACCTCGATAGACTGAACCAGTTCTGATGCAATAACGTCCAGTGCGACTGCCCGTGTGCCGGCCTCAGGCGATGGCAACCGCACACCGTTCACGGAAGAAGAGTTGAGGCTGGGGTCCAGTCCGCGCACCGCGATAAAACGCCCTTCACCCTGATCGTTCAGTACGTTCACACCCGAAAGTCGCCGTACCGATTCTGCCACGTTCTGATCGGGAAAGTTGCCGATCGCATCCCGGGTGATGACACTGATGATGCGATCAGATTCCCGCTGACGCTGGATGGCGCCCTCGATCATGGCGCGCTGCCCGTAGACATAGACCTCTTCGAGCATATCGTCCTCAGATTGGCCGGAGGCGGCGGCTGCGACAAGCGCTGCATTCGCAGCAACCACGGCTAACATAAGGCGCTTGCGGTGGCGGCGTGCAAGGGGATGATCAATGGAGGAAGCGTTGGTGGTGCGTGTGCGCTGCGTCGTCATAGAGTCCTCGGACCGTGGGGTGTAATGACGCGGAATTATTCGGGGAGCAGGTTGCAGGACAAGACGTCAGCGTTACGTTTCACGAAAATTTCGCTGCAGATTCATCGAAGTGTTGCCTCGACATAACAAAAGTGTCATGAGTTGTGTCGTTGTGTGAAAAAGTACCTTTTTGAGGATGTACGCCCGTTTACGGTGAGGCGCCTGCGCCGCTGCCCAACAGGGGTTCAATGCTGCGCCAGTCCACCAGCTTGAAATTCTGGGGCTGGTCGGGCATGCGGTTGCGACCGTCCTGCACAACCAGCAGGCCGAGCGGAAAACCGGGCAGGGGAGCAGCGGTTACCGCCAGCCCGTCGGTCTCCGAAACCCCGTCGATCCTGTTTTCCAGATCAGCAGCGATAGAAAAATGCGCTAGCGGGCGGTTGCCGTCCGCCAGGTCATAAATCACGTAGCTGTCGCTTCCCTGGCTGGAGACAACCAGCAGTTGCCGGGCAGGGCTGTCGGCGCTGGTTTCGCGTTGATACAGGCCCATGCCCTCGACGTCAGCGGTCAGCACGTCCCCGGTGGAAATAATCAATACCGGGGCGTCGCCGTCGGGCTCGGCACCCGCCTCCCAGATGCCAACGGCTTCTTCGCCCATATAGAGACGACCGCGCCGTTCGTCCGTGACGCAGCCCTCGGGTTGGCTGGGAAGGCGGAACTCCCTGACAAGCGAGCCGGTTACGCGGTTCTCGCGCCAGCCCAGTCGGTACTGCTGGTAGCGTCCATCCTTGTCGTTGATAAACACATAGGCCCCGCTGGGTGAACTGTACGTGCAGAGGCCGTAAACCTCCGTCAGGCTGGTGGGAATATCCGAGATATGGGTGACGTCGCCGGGCCCTGTCGAAAAGATGGAAATGCTGTTGCGGCTTCGGTTGCTGGCAGCAGCGATCGTGTCGTTGCGTCCACCGAAGCTTGAATCATTGAGTATGTCGACATTGTTCAACCTACCGACGGGCAGCATTTGTATCTGTTCCCCCGTCAGTGTGTATACGGCGAGGCCCTCGCGCTTGTCGGTGCCAAGAATTAAAGGTTGCGGCACGCGAGGAGACGGCAGGAGAATGGCGGGATCGTCGGCTGCATCACCGTACCGGCGCACCGGCGTGGTTTCAGCGGTTGCGGGCACACTCGGTTGGAGAGCTATGCGCTTGCTTTTACCCG
>JAZBPS010000184.1:0-3609 GCA_036353375.1 Halieaceae bacterium
AGCGGCTCAAACCCGGATGAGTTAAAGACGCCCGCGCGCAGTGCTTCCTGTCGGCGCCGCAGGGTTTCAGCGTAGGTCGCCACGCGGATTTTCAACGACCCCGCCGGGCGATTGGCGTCAATATCGTGCAGCGCCGCATAGGGCGCACCGGCCGTTCCGGCAATGCTGTCTATCAGCCCGTATACGGGCGCATCGTTGCCACATTTGAAGCTGGAGATGTCCAGTATGGCGATATTCGGGTGCCGGGCGGCAAACTTTGCCGCCCACACCTTCTGCGCCGTATTGGCGCTGTAGTTTTCCGGCCATACATCCGTGATATCAAGGGGTGAGTCCTCGAACCACTGACTGAGCCAGCCTCGGTCCTTTGGGATCGAGCGTATCGTCAGCACCGGGTAACCCAGTGCCTGGAATTCCTCGGTAATCTCATGATTGATGCCAGGATCGTGATGATAGGGGCGGCCGAGTAAAAGGATCCCCACCGAGGCGGTACGCTGCAGGTAGTCAAGCACCCGCGCACCACGGGCCTCCATCGCCGCATTGAAATCCCTGAGGGCAGCCCAGCCCTGCGCGGCGGCAAAGTCACTCTCATCCCGGGTCAGTCCCAGACGCTCGCCCCAGCAGTCATAAAGCTGCTGATTCAGCAGTGCGGGCTCATTCATGGTCATCGCCGGATCCAGGTACTCAACACCCGCTCTTGAGAAATAATCTGTCTCCTTGGTAAAAGCCGCTTTCACTACATTGGGCGTGCCGGCGACGACCGGGCAGCAGGCGGTATCCATCACGTTGTCGAGAAAGGTGGGTACGTGGGTAATGCAGGGAAAGAAGAGGTAATCAATGGGCCTTGCCGGACGGTTTTTCTCGAACAACAGGTTGTGGATATGCGCTTGCACCACTTTGCTGGGAAAGCATGGATCAGTAGCACCGTAGCGAGCACCCCGGCTGAACAACGTCTCCGAGGTCTCGTCGCTGAACAGGATCTGGCGTGCAGGTATCCCGACGGTTTCCAGATAGGCGCGCCAGAACGGTGCCGTACTCCACATATTGAGCACCCGCGGCATACCAATGCGAAGCGTGCGTCGGCGCAAGGCGGCGCTTTTGCCGCTTCTTGAAAAAGCGACCGGCCTTCGACCCAGACGCCGGAGCCACTGGTCAAGGCGCGACCCAGTCACAGGCGAATCCGTGGGCCAGGGTTCAGGCCGGTAGTGGGAACGAAAACACAGCGCGGCCTCATCCCGCACGAGGTTGGGGAAGCGTTGCCGCATGGATTCACGCGCCTGACGCAAGGCTTGCAAGGCCTCTTTGTCCTCAACCGTACCCTGCTCACAGGAGAAACCGGAGATATAGCGCGTTGTTCCGCCTGCGGGCTTCTCCACGTCGACAAAAGTCCGGGCGCACTGGTTGGGACAGAAATGGCAGGTGGTGGTAGCGTCACTGCGGGTGGTGTATCGCAACGCCAGCGCTGCTTGCACGCCGATGAAGCGACTGCCGCCACGCGCCTTCACAGCTTCTACCGCCGCCATCGCAGCTCCATGGGCACCGGCCTCGCCGGGATAGGGGTGTACACGAACCTCTGCTTCCGGCACACGCTCGAGAATGTAATCCACCTGCGCCTGCACCGCCGCGCGGTTGTACTGGGTGCCACCCTGCAGCAAATAGTTTTGCCCCAATTCAGCGAGACGAGGTATCTGCACGACATACTGCCAAACGTTTCTGGGCAGTACCCGGGCGAGGCCCGCCATCAACTCCTGCTTGTTGTAGCCTTCCTTCTGAAAGTTCACGCGATCAGAGTCCAGGAACACCGCGCAGCCATAACTGAAGTCCGGTGACAGCTCCGCCGCAAAAGCATGTTCAGCAAACTCTTCCACGGGCACACCGAACTGCTCGGCCATGGCCTGCAGCAACATACCGTTCCCGGCGCTGCATTGGTTGGACAGTCGGAAGTCCTTCAACTCACCGTTTTGCACTATCAATACCTTGATGTCCTGCCCACCGATGTCACAGACCACGTCGACCTGCGGGAAAACCTGCAGCGCAGACTGTAAATGAGCGACGGTCTCGACAATACTTGCATCAGCCTCCAGGGCTGCTGCCAGTACCTCGGCCGCGTATCCCGTGACACCCAGCCCGGCCACCTCCAACCTCACATCCTGCTCGTCGCAGGCTGCCTGCATCTCGGCGAGCATCTCGCGCATGTCCTCGATGGGATTGCCCTTGGACAGCCGATAGACTTTCGCCAACAGCGCGCCGTGATCATCCACCAACACACACTTGGAAGACGTGGACCCGCCATCAATGCCCAGGTAACCGCGCAGCCTTATGCCTGCCGTGCTCGCACGAGGTTGCAATACACCGGTGTCGTGGTGTCTACCCGGCGCAGTTATTCCCGACGATCTTTCCAGCAGCGGCGGGCCGGCGACGGCAGAGAGCTGCGCCTTCCTACCCTCCCGCAGCCAGGCCTTCAGCAATGTTTCACCCGCGTAGACGGGCCGCTCTATATCCGCACGACCAAACAGTACCGCGCCCATCGCTGCATACAGCGCGGCGTGCTCCGGGACATAGACAAGGTCATCACCCGGCAGGTTGCCATCGGGGGCATAGCCTCGTTCCTCCCAGCTTTCAGGGATGCGCTGCTGCCAGCACTCGCGCAAAAATCGCAAATAGCTATTCGGCCCGCCGAGCAACAGGACGCGTTCTCGCAGGGTACTGCCTCGGGCCAGTACCGAGAGATTCTGGCTGACGATAGCGTTGGCGAGGCTGCACATGATTTCCGCAGCGGGTACGCCGGCCTTCACCAGATTGACAATATCCGTCTCGGCGAACACGCCACACTTGGCAGCCACGGGATGCAAGTTGTCGCCAGCAAACGGTATTGCCGCGGTCTGCTCCGGGGTCAATCCCACCTTGAGCATGCACTTGTCAATAGTGGCGCCGGTGCCCGAGGCGCACTTGTCGTTCATGCTGGTAACGACCTTGCGCTGTCCCCCCGGGTTGTCGCGGAAATGTATGATCTTCGCGTCCTGGCCACCCAGTTCCACCACGCTGTAGACATCCGGGTGCAGTGCATCAACGCTGGCCGCGACAGCGTTGACCTCCTGCACAAAGTGGGCAGCCAAAAGGGGTATCAGGGGGCCGGCACCGGAACCGGTGATGTAGACGGCAAAGCGAGCTTCCGCGACTTCATCGAAAGCAGCGCGAATATCCTGCAGGATGGCCAGGGCACACTCGGCTTGCCGGGTGTGGTGGCGACGGTAGTCGGACCACAGCACCGCGTGACTGTCACAGGGCATCACCACTGCCTTCACAGTGGTCGAGCCTACATCGAGGCCGATGTCCAGCGCATTGTCCATGGCGATCCCCCATCTCCAGCATAGCGCGTTGGGGCAAAGCTTCAACAGGCGCAGGAAGCATGCCTATACTGGCACCATGATCCCTTACTTCACTGACCCCCAATGGCACTGGATGCCGGCCAGCCTGTTCTCCCTGCTGGTGTTGACCGGTGTGGTGACCGGCATGAGTTTTACTGCCTGGCTGGGTCGCAAGCGGGGCATCCCGGTGGCGGAATCGCTGCGCATGAGCCTGTGGACCGTGTTACCCGCCTATCTCGGCAGC
>JAZBPS010000464.1:0-1936 GCA_036353375.1 Halieaceae bacterium
AAAGAACAAATTACTCGAAGAACTCGATCAATTACGAGATGCAATTCGTTTAGAAGAACAACAAAAAGGTCATCGAGCAATTGTTTGCTCGGATCAAGCATTGATTGATATGGCCGAGACTAGACCACTGAAAATCAGTGATTTTTTAGCGATTTCAGGAATTGGAAAAGTCTTCATGACAAAGTATTCTTCACGGTTTTTACAAGTCATCCTGCATCACCAACAAGCCAGTGTAAAAGAAGTCGATGTATCCAAAAACGCATATAAAATACTCGATCACTACAAAGACCGACTAACCAATATATCAAGACGTAATCCCAACTTATATCAGGGACGAATTGTTCGACGATCTACATTTGACATGTCATCACTAGGAATGGATATGGAACTCATTAAGTTCCTAACAAGTAAACGACAATCAAAACTACCCCTTGCGTTTCCTTCTAGTTACGAGGGGGAACAACTCGAGCGTCATATCACTGTGTTGTACCGCGAAACCAATAAGGAGGAAAAAGAAACAGGTTCATATGACTTGTATCTTGCCTATCCGTATGTAGAAGGCGTATTTAAGCGTGATCAGTTTGCGATTAAGGCACCACTTCTTTATTTTCCTGTAAAACTGGTCCGAAACAAACGCGATTTCTCCATTCACAAAGTCCACGATCGAGATATCTTATTCAATCGAGATCTTTTACTAGCTATTTCTAAATTTGAACAAAATGATGTAGATTCAAAAGCACCATACATCAATGAGTTCAACAGTAACGTTCTTCGTGATGTTGTCATTCCGTTTTATGAAAAGAATGGTTTAGAAATAAAAGAAACCAAAGCCAATTTTGAGTTTGAGCCTTTTCAAAAAGAATTAAAAGATCAGTTTGTCAAACGCCGTAAAGGAATATTTCACATCAAAGAATACATTACGCTAGGACGGTATAAATTGTATTCTTCGATGATTCAAAAAGACATGACGTTAATCCTAGAAGCAAATAAATACAATGATCTATTAGAAGGGTTGATTGAAGAATCAAACTTGTATTCAGAAGAAAAAAACACCGCTTTTAGGCTGGATGCTAAACCAATCAATGAGCGACACATATCTTATATCAATGATGTCAATTATGCTCAGGAAAAAGTCATTGATTTGCTTCATGATGAAGAAAAACTGGTTATTTGGGGGCCTCCAGGAACGGGAAAAAGCCAAACGATTACCTCGCTCATTGCGGCATCGGTTTTACAAGGTAAAAATGTCCTTGTTGTTAGTGAAAAAAAGGTCGCCCTTGATGTCATCTATTCACGGCTAAAGGGTGCTTCAAAATATGCTATGTTTATTGATGACCCTGATAATAAACAGGATTTTTACCATAAATTACAAGCGTTTATCAATCCTACTCCACCAAGTAGAACAATAAACAACGATGTGTATCAGTTGGAAGAAGACATCGAAAAAATCCTAGGAGATATGGATCGCGCATTGGATTTGATGTATCAAGAATCGATTCAATACATTCCGATTCATCAGTTGTATCGACGATACTTAAAAGACAAAGACGTGAACCCCGACTTAACACCAAAAGATGTTCATCTCATTTTTAAAAGTGTTTTTGGCACCTTGAAGTTCAAAGACCTTAGACAACTTGAAGAGACATTTGACACAAATGGTCATCTAAGAGATGTGTTTCTGTATGAAAAAATGAGACGAGCTTATCCGATTCTAGATAAGCTAGAAACAAAAATTACACGTAGTAATCGACTGGAATTAGAAACATTTACAGAGGCGTTTAATACGTTTAAGGAACAATACAACCAATCCTGGTTCTTCAAAAAAAGAAGACTTCGAAAAGCCTTCTTAGAATCCAACAAGAAACGCATTTTGTATCTGACCAATAAGTGGTTTACAGATACACAGTATTTGAAGTTATTATTGAAAGATTCAGCA
>JAZBPS010000185.1:0-3272 GCA_036353375.1 Halieaceae bacterium
ATCGGGCTGGCATCATCGATCAGCAACACGTGGGCGGCGCTGCTATTGGCGGCCAGGCTGGCGACAAGCGACGTTACGCAGGCCTGGGTGGCTTCCAGATCGTCGTAGACGGGCACCAGGATAACGGTGGTTTGCGCCGGCAGCGTGCGGGGTGGTTGGTCGGGTGTGGGTGGCACCGGTGCGCTGCGCTGAACGGCGTTGTCGGTATCAACCAGGGCTGCGATCAGGGCGTCGGCCATGTCGTCGTTGCCCAGCGCGCGGTAGTGCTCGGCCAGTGCCTTGCGGTAGGTGAGGTTGTCCGGGTCCTGGTTTATCGCACTCTGCCAGGCCAGCAATTGCAGGGAGGGGCGCTTAAGCGCCTCACCCAGTCGCCCCAGCAAGCCGTAAATCTCACCCGTGCGGCTGGCGGTGATGGCCTGCGCGGCGTAGCGAAAAGCGGCGTGCAGGTCGTTTTGGGCGCGTGCACACAGTGCAGACCACACCAGGGTGTCGGCATCCGGGTCGCTGGCGCGGGCTAAACGGAGGTGGGCATCCAGCGCGGCGTAGTCGCCTGCCTGCCAGAGCGTGTTATAGGTAGTGTGTTGCGTTTTCTGCACTCAAAAAAAAGGGGCCCAGTGGGCCCCTCGGGTCTCTGTTGACTGCCGTGCAGTTTACACCAGTCCGTCGATCTCGTTGACCAGATCGTTCGAGGCAATACCCTCGTCGCTCCAGCTCAGGTCGGCGGCCAGCTTGGCCCGGTCGATCACGCCGTCTGCCAGCTGCTGCAGGTAGAAGTCGCGGCCTTCCGGGTCCACATCGCGACCGAAGGTGCGGTTGTACAGCAGGTTGATGTACTCGAGATCCGTCAGGCTGGCATTGGCCTCGGCGAAGCCGGAGCTGTCCATCAGGCTGGCAGATGCGGCGTCCAGGCCGATTTCGTCGACCAGCTGCTGGTAGTCTTCCAGTTCCTCGGCGGTCATCTGGCGACCGAGGATGGCCTCGGACTGGCGTGCTGCGGTGCCGTCCTCGGTGTTGGCGGTGTTGATAATGGCATCGCCGTTGCCGAGGTCGATGTACTCGGCGTTGGATGCTGCAGTGGTCATGCCAGTCGCTGTTTCTGTGACCACTACCTCTCCGTTGACCACTTCGAAGGTGTAGGCCCCGGCGCCACCACCACTTTCCATGACGACTTCATCAAAGCCGCTTCCCGCGTCGACCGTGTCATTGCCGTTGCCAGCAATGATCGAGTCGTTTCCAGCCCCAGAGGTAATCGAGTCCGCGCCTGAACCGCCACCAATGGTGTCATTTCCGCCCACGGTTTCAACGGTGTCGTCACCACCCGCAGCATCAATAAAAAACCCACCTGTAACTTGTTCATTTGTGACACTTACATTGCCATCCTGGGGGGCCAGTTGCCTTATATCTGCAGCGTTCACGTACTCATCTGCCATTGAGTCAACGCTAACAAACTGACTAGCCCCTTCTTGGAACTCGAGAATGTTGGGTGCGTCGTTCATCAGTATGGTGGCTCTGTCGCCAGAGCCAGCCGGTACCGTGTCTTGGGAAGCAACGTTTCCGGCGTATGCTATGAGATTATCGTTTCCGAAAATTGCTCCTTTGACCTCTGGCGCTATAACCAACCCGGGGTCGTACTCCACTAGTTGATTACCAGTGAAGTTGTCTGGTCGGGACGTTGTAGTTGCAACGACCGCTGTCGATATCCCTATTAAAAGCCCATTAACGTTCTCCACTGTGAATGGAGATACACTTCCATTGATCTCGAGCGCCGAGACGGGAATGGGTTGTTCGTATGGTATGGCCATGCGCGAATTCCTAGCGTGTGCAAAGCAGCGTCAAAAGCAATAGTTCAAAAGGTACCACACCGTAGAAAATACGCAATATGTGACGTGGGGCCCAGTTTCAGCATTTGTTTGACAAGAATGGCTGTCCCTGTCGCCTGGTGTATACAGGTTCTCTGAACGTCTTCCTCACGTCTAACTCTCGGGACCGCTGCATTCGAGGGCAAGCGAAAAGAGGGGCAGATTCAATTCTTGCCGGGAACCCATTGGACCGGGCTCAAAGGCGAGGCTGAACATAAATTCCGATTCTTCCGAATAGCTGCGCCTACATTTGTCTCAAAGCAACCCTTAGAGCTACAAGAGGCTCACGTCCCGTGAGGCCTCGGCATTCAACACCTGGCGTGATCTTCTGGGCAGGGCAGCCTGCAAACACCACTTCCATCTCCAGGGCATAGGCGGAGGCCTGTTTTCCGACCAGGGACACGGTGATGGCGTTGATGGGTGTGGCGCGCTGGCGCGAGCCGCAGTAGCCGCCGGAGAGCACGGCGGGCGAGCGGCCAATGCCGGCCATCACGCAGGAGTAGGCCAGGTCCACGTCGTCGGGGCGGTCCGGCCAGTCGATGCTGAAACCCTCCAGGCGGCGGTTGGATGCGGGGTCGCCCAGCCATTGGCCGGGGGGCACGCTGATATCGCCCTGTACCTCTACGTGGCCCATGACTTTCAACAGTACCTGGGGTGCGCGGGTAGTAGCGGTTGCCAGTGTGGTTGCGGGTTGGCTGGGTGCAGATTGCAAGGGTGACGCTGCGCTCGTCGCAATCGCTGCCGGCGCGGCGGGTGTGCCGGGTGTTACTGCGGCAGGGGCAGGCGCGGGGGTCGTTGCGCGGGGTGCTGCCGCGCCCGGACGTTCCAGCGCGTTGGCAATGCGGTCCAGCCGGGCGCCGGTAACTGTTGCGCCGGCGCCCGGGAGTGAGGTGAGGATCAGCTTGCCCTCGCCGCCGGTGCAGCGCACCACGATGATGTCGTCGGCGGTGCGCAGCATATTGTTTTCCACGGTTTCGCTGGCAAAGAAGTCAATGCGCACGCTGGGGTCGCCGGGGGCGATGCTCAGCAGGCAGAACTCGCCAGGGTTGGGGGCGGCATTGAAGCGCGCGATGTACATCCCGGGGGTCAGGTTAATGATGCGGGCATCGGTGGTGGCTTGCTTCTGGGTGCTCACGGGTACACGGCGCATTGGTTTGAAGGCGTGTAAGTGTAGGCATGGCGTGCGGTGCCATCAAGAGGAAAGGGGGTGGGAGCCGTGTTTTGTGTTGCTGGATCCTCGTGCGCGAGCCGCCGCTTTCGCGGGGATGACGGTTGGGACGCTGCGGGGATGACGGTACGGAACGATGTTGGTGTCAGTCATTCCCGCGAAAGCGGCGGCCCGCGCAGGGGAATCCAGGCTGCAGGGGCGGAGACAGACACTGGATCCCCGCCTGCGCGGGGATGACGGTGGGA
>JAZBPS010000186.1:0-3894 GCA_036353375.1 Halieaceae bacterium
CTGGCATTTCTCTGTTTGAGGACCGTCGACGGCCACGGACGGCCGTCGTCGAGCGCGACAGGGATGTCACGCTTTTAGCGGGTCCGAGAAGAGAGAAATGCCAGGCGCGACCGGTATTCGAAGTGCTGCTGAGGAAACATGACAAGCCTAGGCTAACTTGAAAACACGCTCGGCATTCTCCCGAAGAAACTTCGGCCACACCTCATCCCGGAACGTCACCTCCGGCATATCCCTGAAGATGCGCTCCAGGCTCAATCCCATAGGGTAGTACCCGGCATAGATAATCTTGTCCGCCCCGCGCGTGTTGGCGTAGTGGATGATGTCCTTCGGGTAATACCTGGGCGCAAAGGCGCTGGTTGAGTAGTACAGGTTCGGGTACTTCAGCATCAGCTTCCACGCCAGTTCCGTCCACGGCTCGGCGCCGTGGCGCATCACGATTTTCAGTTCCGGGAAAAACCAGCACACCTCGTCCAGGTGCTCCACCTTCTGGGGCTCCATCGGCAGACGCGGCCCGGGAACCCCGACGCAGAGGCAGATCGGGATGTCCAGATCGACACAGGCGGCATAGATCGGGTACCAGCGCTTATCGTTGATCGGCACCTGCGGGTTCAGGCCGCAGGGGAAGCCCGTCACTGCCTTGATGTCGAAATCCGCTTTCAGCTGCCGGATTTTGCGTACCTCGTCCATACCGCGGTTGGGATTGGCCTCGTAACTGCAGAAAAACCGGTCCGGATGCTGGCGCAGTGCGCTCTCGTGGGTGCGGCTCTCGTCGCCCTGTATGCCCAGCATGGCGCGGCTGATCCCGTGCTTGTCCATCTGTTCCAGGGTATAAGCCAGGCCGTCGTCGATGTCTTTCAGGTCCGGCACATTGAACATGTATTGCGCCGGCATGCTGAACATCTCCCGACTCTCAGCGTCCAGGAACATCGGCTTCATGTAGTCGTACCAGTGGTCGCGCTCGGCGCTGGGTATGCCCAGCATGGTGTCTATGATTCCGATATCGGTTGGCATTGGCACGTTAGGAACTCCTTTTTCTTTGCTTTCCCGCCTGCCCCTGGCGCGCCCTGCGGGTCAGGAGCGGCTGGCTGGGCTATAGTGATGTGCGGTGACCGGAGTAAACCATATGATGCGACGGGGTATAAGCGCCTTTTTGGTGACGCTGAATTTCCTGCTGGCAAACGGCGGCGCGCTGGCGGAAACGCTGGTCATTGCGCACCGCGGTGCCAGTGGCTATCTGCCTGAACACACCCTGCCGGCGGTCGCCATGGCGCACGCCCAGGGCGCGGATTTTATCGAGCAGGATGTGGTGCTGACCAAAGACGACGTGCCGGTGGTGCTGCACGACATACACCTGGAGGCGACAACCGATGTGGCAGCGCGCTTTCCCGACCGGGCCCGGGACGACGGGCGGTTCTATGCCATTGATTTCACACTGGAGGAGATTCGCAGCCTTGCGGTAGGCGAGCGCCGCAGCACGGCCGGCGCTGTGTTTCCTGATCGCTTCCCGGTGGCGGACCGTTTCCTGCGCGTGCCCACGCTGGCGGAGGAGATCGCGCTGATTCAGGGACTGAATCGCAGTACCGGGCGCGAGACAGGTATCTACGTGGAGTTGAAGGCACCCGACTTTCACGAGTCCGAGGGCCGAAGCTTTTCTGCGGTGGTGCTGAATGTGCTGTATGCCCACGGCTATCGCGACAGCAGCGATCGGGTCTTCCTGCAGTGCTTCGATGAGGGCACCCTGCGTTTCCTGGCGGACCACACGGATATACGCCTGGTGCAATTGCTGGAGGACAAGCAACTCACCGAGCAGCGAGCCCGTGACATAGCCGGGTACGCACAGGGGGTGGGGCCCTGGATCGGTTTTCTCGCAGAGCAACCAGAGTTCGTGGCGGCGGCGCAGGCGCAGGGGCTGGTAGTGCACCCGTTTACCTTCCGCGCCGATCAACTGCCCCGGGGCGTGGACAGCTATACCGCCTTGCTGGACTTTTTTGTCGGGGAGCTTGGCGTGGACGGCGTGTTTACGGACCACACGGACCTGACCCGCGCCTATCTGGCAGGGCGGCGCGCGGGTGCGAGCCGCATGGCTGACAGCGGCGCTGAAAATTAGTCAGGCAGGCAGCCTGCGCGAAGCAGTCAACGCCGTCGGTCGTGATCGGTTATTCTAGACGCCCAGTCGAATCGGGAGGGGGCATGCCCAGCAAGGATTATTCGGAGGCCAGCTTCCTGAGCTTCATGCGCCAGAGCGTTGTATCCGGCGTGGTAAACCCCGCGACGCTGCGGGCACGCAAGCTGGCGGCGGAGCACCTGTTCCCGGAGCTGAAGCCGCACGAGCGCCAGGATCTGCGCCTGGTCGACGTGGAGGAACTGGGCGCGCGTTTCCACAAGCTGGAGGACTCCAGCATTCGACCGGAGAGCATGGCGGTCTACCAGTCGCGCCTGCGGGACGCGCTGGCGGATTTTATCGCCTGGACCGACGACCCCGGGGGCTTCACGCCCCGCGACAGCGAACAAAAACAGTTGCGTGACATGCTGCGCAGCGAACCCGAGGGGCACCGGCAGGCCCGCGAGGAGTTGGCGCTCAATCCGCCGCGCAACCCCCACCAGATATTTCCCGTGCCCATTCGCGAGGATCATGTGGTCTACATCCAGAATGTGCCGCTGGACATGACACCCCGTGAGGCAGAGCGAATAGCCGCCGTGGTGCGTGCGCTAGCGGTGCCCGATGACGACGAGGGGTCCAGGACGCCGTGAACCGCCTGATCCTGCTGGCCCCCATGCTGCTGTTCGGCCTGGTAGGCGGCTGGTTACTTTACCTGTTCCTGCAACCCGGTGTGGGCGGACGCGTCTACGATAACCTGGTGCCGGAGCTGATCGGCTTCTGCCTGGAAGGCTTCGTGCTGATCGGCCTGTTATCGTTGTTCCAGCGCCGGCGAGAGCGGGAGCGCAAGGCAGACTTGCGCCTGAGCCTGCGGGGCTCGTTGCGGAATATCCTGAGTCACCTGGATATAGGGCTGCTGGGCGACACCGCTGAGCCGGCACCGTCCAGGGCGCTGGAAGAAGACCCGCAGCTCGTGTCTCACCTGATTATGAAGTTGGCGGACAGCCAGCTTGACGTGGATGCCATGGCCCGCATCAAGGCGATTGCCCGGCGCGACCTGACCACCATTCACGACCTGATTCCTGTCGCGGCCCAGCTTAGCGCCGAGCACATACGCTGGTGGCTGGCCATTACTGACAGCGTTCGCACGCTCGCGGAGGGAACAGATTCCTCCCAGGTCGCCGCCGGACTGCACCGCTTCCTGGCCAATCTGGGCGAATTCGACCAGTTGGAGCTCTAGGCGCCTCGCGTATCACTGTCCTGGATCAAGCCGCGTTGCCGGGGTTTTCCTTACCATGCAACCTGCATCCTATATTCCACTGAGGTATACCCATGTTGCACGAAGTCACCGGAGATATTTTGCTGAGCAAGGCCCACGCCATCGCCCATGGCGTTGCAGCCAATGACCCCATGAACCAGGGGCTGGCCCTGTCCCTGCACCAGCGCTATCCCGCCATGCACAAGGACTTCCATCACTGGTGCCATGTCAATCATCCGAAGGTGGGCGAGGCGTGGATGTGGGGCGGTGCCGGCAACGTTCGCGTGGTCAACCTGATCACCCAGGAGGGTGGCCACGACCATGGCAGTCGCCCGGGCAAGGCGACGACCAAGGCAGTCAACGATTCACTGAAGGCACTGGTGAAAATGGTGTCCGACGAGGGTTTCACCTCCCTGGCCATCCCCAGGCTTGCGACGGGTGTTGGCGGGCTGGACTGGGAGGACGTGAGGCCGCTGGTAGAGCAGCGTCTCGGCGAGCTGGATATTCCCGTGTATGTGTACACGGAGTATCACGCTGA
>JAZBPS010000187.1:0-2880 GCA_036353375.1 Halieaceae bacterium
GACAAAATCGAACTGCACGCTGGGGTCCAGTTGCTCGCGGATCTCGGTCAGCGCGATGTACAGAGTCATCGCGTCCGCCTCCTCGATATAAAAGCTCTGGAAGTGGGCAGCGGCGCCGTCTTCCCGGGGATTACAGCGCAGTATGCGCAGCTCCAGCTGGCGCCGGCTGCTGGCGATAACCTCAGCCACGGTCTGACCCCTCCTGCCCCGCCGCGGTGGCGTGGGTATCCTCGTTGTCGAGGCGCTGGTTGCAGCCCCGGTAGCGCTCCGGCAGCAGGGACTCGAAGGGTAACAGGCGCTGTTGCAGGTCAAAGCGGTCCCCCGCCTGCTCCGCCGCCAGCCTGACCTCCTCCGCGCGAGAGGCACTGTCCGGGTGCTCGATATGGTTGGACTCGCCGTAACCGCGCCAGCCTGGCGGCAGCTCCATGCTGGCGACATCCAGCGGCTCATACGCCAGCGCCGGCAGTTCGGCGTCGTCGCCGGGCCACGTCGCCAGGGTTCGCGACAGCCAGCGGGCGTCATCGCGTCGTGGATAGTCTTCCCGATAGTGGGCGCCACGGCTCTCGGTGCGCGCCAGTGCGCCCTGGGCGACACAGAGCGCCAGTTTCAGCATCTTGCGCACCCGATAGGCCGCCACCAGCTCCGGGTTGGCGCCCCGGACCTGGCTGCGCAGGCCGAGACTGGCGCTGCGTCTCAGCAGCCCCTGCAAATCCGTCACAGCCGCCTCCAGCGTTTCGCCGTGGCGGAAAATGCCCACCTTGTCGGTCATGGTTTCCTGCATGGCGCGGGTTATCGCAAAGGCACTTTCGCCGCCCTGGTTGCCGGCAATGGCGGCCAGCTCCCGTTCTACCCCGCGACCGTAGTCGCGCACCAGGGCGGTGGACACGGTGAGGTCGCCCGCCTCGCTGTCACAGAAGTCGGCGATGTACTCGCCCACCAGCATGCCGGCGACCACCGTTTCGGCGACCGAGTTGCCTCCCAGCCGGTTGAAGCCGTGCATGTCCCAGCAGGCGGACTCTCCGGCGGAGAACAGTCCGCGCAGGGTGGGGCTTTCGCCGCGGTAATCCGTGCGTATCCCGCCCATGGAGTAGTGCTGCGCCGGGCGCACGGGAATCAGTTCCCGGGACGGGTCTATGCCGAGGAAGTATTCGCAGATCTCGCGCACCTCCCGCAGGCGTGAGTCGATGTGCTCGCGGCCCAGCAGGCGTATATCCAGCCACAGGTGGTCCCCGAAACGGGTGCGGGCGGCCTTGCCCTCGGCGATACGCCGCTCCATACAACGGGATACCACGTCGCGGGACGCCAGCTCACGTTTCTCCGGCTCGTAATCCGGCATGAAGCGGTATTCGTCGCCGTCCAGCAGCAGGCCGCCATCACCACGACAGCCCTCGGTGACCAGGATGCCGGCGGGGAAGATCCCGGTGGGGTGGAACTGCACCGCCTCCATATTGCCGAGTTGGGCAACCCCGGTTTCCAGGGCAATGGCGGCGCCGATGCCCTCGTTGATCACCGCGTTGGTGGACACCCGGTAGATACGGCCGAAGCCGCCGGTGGCAATACAGGTCGCCCGGGCCAGGTAGGCGCGCAGGGAGCCGTCGGCAAGGTCGCGCACAATGGCACCGTGGCAGCGGTCGCCGTCCTGAATCAACGCCAGGGCCTCGCAGCGCTCGTGCACAGGAATCTGCTGGGCGATGGCCTGATCGCTCATGGTATAGAGCATCGAATGGCCGGTTCCGTCCGCGACGTAGCAGGTGCGCCATTTCTTGGTGCCACCGAAATCGCGGGCGTCTATCAACCCGTGGGCAGCATCGGACTCGACCAGCTGCTGGACTTCGCCGTTGATAACCGCCCGGCGCGGACCGCGCCTGACCCGATTCCAGGGCACGCCCCAGTTTGCCAGCTCACGCACGGCCTTGGGCGCCATGTGGGTGAACATTCTCACTACCTGCTGGTCGGCACCCCAATCGCTACCGCGCACCGTGTCGGAAAAGTGAACGTCTTCGTTGTCGCCGAAACCTTTCAGGCTGTTGGCGAGGCTCGCCTGCATGCCGCCCTGGGCGGCCGCGGAGTGAGAGCGCTTGGGCGGCACCAGGCTCAGCACCGTGGCCTCGTGGCCACGTCGCCTGGCGCCGATCGCAACGCGCAGCCCCGCCAGCCCGCCGCCGATGACCAGCACGTCAGTATGCAGAATCTCCATCAGCTTTCGCGTTCCCAGCTGGGCACATAACGATTGTCGCCGACGCCCGGCTCCAGGCCGATCTTGACGTAGGCGGAGAAGGTAGCGACGCCGAGCAGCAGGTAGAACGCGACAATGCCGATGACCACTTTGCGCAGGCGCTGCCGGTGCCGGGTGAGACCAAACAGGTCCCACTTCAGGATCAGGCGATATATGCCCACACCGGCGTGCACCTCCACCGCGAACATCAGCACCAGATCCAGCAGCCACATCCCGCCCGCTACCACGCGCGCCGAGGAAGCGTGGGGACCGATCGCCCCGGGATGCATGATCATCTCGTACAGGTGGATGGTCGCGGTGAACATCAGCACCAGGCCGGTAACCACCTGCACCAGCCACAGCCAGGTGTCCGCGTGGCTGAAACTGCGGCCGTGTTGCCAGAACACCCGATACTCCCGATAACTGCCCGGGATCTTCCACATGGCAACCAGTGCGTGAACGAGGAATACCGCCAGCACGCCAATGGCGACACCGCTCACCAGCGCCGGGTAGGCGCGGCCGAAGAAGTACTCACCTTCCAGCATGCGCGTGACCACGTACATGGCGTCCTTGCCCAGCAGGATGCTGGACACCAGGAACATGTGGACCCACATGAACAGCACCAGCACCAGGCCGGATGCGCCCTGCAGCAGGTCCATCCAGGC
>JAZBPS010000188.1:0-9254 GCA_036353375.1 Halieaceae bacterium
TAGAAGCCTGCTTTTTTACCCGGCATAACCCAGCCTGCCATGCCCTCATCAACAAATGCAGATAGCCACTTGATGACCTGGGTATCAATGGCGGACACCACGGCTTCATCCCCGGTGGCGTCCAGCCAGTCGCTCAGGCAGCGCTGGAAAGGCAGTTCGGGCGGGGCCGAGGGCTGGGCCGTGGCGGCATCTTTCCCCGGCAGGTCCAGGCGCGGGTCAGTCAGTCCCAGGCAGGCGAGGCTCAACTGCCAGAGTGCTGCAACGTCCACCGTTGCGGGTGCGCCTTGCCGGGGTTTTTCCATCGCCCGTTGTTGGGTTGCCTGCCAGTTGAACAGCGCCGGTGGCAGTGGGTCGATACCGTGCAACAGGTGCGTCTGTCGCACGTCGCTGGCGCTGATAGAACGCGATTGCAGGTTGATGCTGTCATCACCTCCGGGTCCACAGCGGAACAGGGCGCGCCGGACGCAGTCAGCGTCAATGCGACCGGACCGGTGTAGCGCGCGGTACTCGGGCAGGGGCAGGTAGCCCTGCGCGCCGAACAGGTGTGTGGCGTGGTGGAAAGCCTGGTCGAAGGGCAGGTGCTCAAGCCCTTGCAGCGGGTTGTGGGAGACAAAGCCCTTCATGGGCCAGAACGGGGAAACAGGTCCGGCTGCCGCCTCGATCTGTTGCCTGAGTGTGGCAGCGGTCACTGGTGGGCCGTACTCCCGGGCGCTGCGCCACTCGCCAAGGCGCCTGATACGCGGTCGGGCGTGGGTTGAAGCGCAGACTTTGTCAGCGCCCGCAAAGCTGAAGACGGGCCCTTCGGTACTGCGCCAGGGTCGCCAGCCGCGCTGGCTCCCCTGTCTGCTTTAGCGGACATGGCCGCCTCCCTGAATGCAGTGGGCCGGCCCTCGCGGCATGCCCCTGTTGAATGGTTATTGTTGTTCTGTGTCGCCCGGGGTCGCAGTATACCGTTCCCGTGGCGATTGGCCTGCGCACCGGGTGCGAGCCGTTACCCGCAGCTTATTAGCAGGCGCACCACAGATCAACTTCCGCCCACCCGGTGGTTACAGCGCCGCCAGCAGGGTCAGTCCCGCGGCGGAAATGATCGCCGCGATAATGGCGTAGGGAATCTGGCTCAGGGCGTGCTCCATCACGCCACAGCCGCTGCCCTGGGCGGCGAGCACGGTGGCATCGGAATAGAAGCAGGCATGGCTGCCAAACGCGCTGGCAGAAATCAGTGCGCCGATCGCGAGAGGGGCGCTTACGCCGACGGAGGCAGCCAGCGGCAAAACAATGGGAATCGCAATGGCAAACACGCCCCAGCTGGATCCGGTGGCGAAGGAGATCAGTGCCATGGTGACAAACACCACAAGTGGAAGCAGGGTGGGTGTCATAAAGGGCGTAACGGATTCGATCACGTACAGCGCCAGCCCCAGCCGGTCTGCCACCTCTTTGAACATGAAGGCCACCACCACAATGGACAGGGCCGGCACCATCAGCTTGATGCCTTCCATCACTGTGTCCAGGGCCTCCGTCCAGGACATCAATCCCTGCACCCCATACAGCAACACGGTGAGGGCAACGGCAACAATCACGCCCAGTTGCACATCGAGGTCGTACCAGATGCTGAACCCGAGCAGCGCCACGATTGGCAGCAGGAAGTGGTAGATTCTCGCGTGCCGGTGGCTGTCGGATGTCTTTTCTTCCAATTCCTGCACCGGTGTACCTTCGCCACTGCGGGCGGCGCGCTCGGCAGATTTCATAAGGCCCAGGTCGGGAATTTTTCCCATGGCGACCAATGGCACCATCAGCGCCGCTACCCAGGCATACAACATGTAGGGAATGCCGCTCACGTACAGGGCAATCCCTTCACCCGGTGCGGCGGCCCCGGAAGACTCCAGCACACCGGCAAAAAACACCGCCCAGGTGGATACCGGCAACAGCACACAGATAGGCGCAGCGGTGGAATCCACGACGTAGGCGAGTTTCTCGCGTGAAATGCCGAAACGGTCGGTAACCTTGCGCATTGCCGCACCCACCGCCAGGGCGTTGAGGTAATCATCGATAAAAATGAGCAGGCCCAGCAGCCAGGTGTAAAGCAGGGCGCTGCGGCCGTCTTTGGAACGGTCCGCCAGCGTGCGACTGAAGGCATTGGCGGCCCCTACGCGCATCACCAGGGCAATCAGGCTGCCCATCAGGCCGCAGACAATAATGATCCAGGCAATGGTCTCGTCCATCATGACGTCCAGCAGGATGGAGGAAAAGTTGGCCAGTGCCGCTGCCGGGTCCAGCAGCAGCAGACCGGAGAAAACGCCGGCCAGCAGGGACTCGATAGGGCGTCTTGTCAGGAGTGCTGTTACAACAGCCACGGCGGCCGGAATCAGGCTGATGGCGCCTGCGGTAGTGGTGACTGCTTCCAAGCTGTTGTGCTCCTGAACGGGCGCGTACGTACGCGCTATGTCGACCAGCGCATCACACCAGAAATTTGTCCGTAAAGCGACTATTCCTTGCAGCCAGCCGGTCTGGAACAGGGTGGCGGATCCGCCGCCGGCCCGAACAGGCTTTTGTGTAACAGCCTGTGCGGCTATGCTACGCCGCCATGGTGATTCTGAAGAACCTGTTGATCCTTTTGCTGCTGGTGCTTTCCCTGGTATCCGGTCGCGCCACGTTTCAGGAGATGACTGTCGGTTCTGGCTCGCGTGACAGCAGTACAGCGCTGGCAGGTGACAGCCGGGAAATGGCGTTTGTCGCCAATGCTGTCGCCGGCACGGTGTCGGTTATCGATATCGAGCGGCGCGCCGTGGTAGCGACCCTGGATATTACGCCAGACGGCAGGCGCGTGGCGCCAGCGCGCAACCTTTCCCAGTGGTACGCGCAACCGAAGCTGGAGGCTGCCGGCGGGCTTAATTACGCGCAGGACACGGACCTGTCGCGCGACGGGCGCGTGCTGTTTGTGTCTCGCGGGTTTCTGGGTGATGTTGCCGCTTTCGACCTCGCCACGGGCGAGTTGATCTGGCGAGCGCCGGTGCCCGGTTTGCGGGCTGACCACATGGTCCTGTCACCCGACGGCAAGACACTGTTTGTGGCGGCAACCCTGCGCGGTGGCAACAAGGTACAGGCGCTGGATAGCAGCACCGGCCTGCGGCGTTGGGATTTCGAGGCTGGCGTATGGCCGCACGACGTGCAGATGTCCGCAGACGGACGCCGCGTGTATGCCGGCAGTCTGGGCGACATGCAGAAGCCGCTGCAGGCGCGAGGGGAAGAGCCGGGGGCTTACCGCATTACCGTGGCCGACGCACAGGACGAAACCGTGCTGCGCCACCTGGATATGCCAGCCGGCGTTCGTCCGTTCGCGGTCGCGGAGGAACAGCGACGGGTTTATGCACAGCTGTCGAATGCGCACAGCGTCAGCGTGTTCAGCCTTGAGGATGCCGCTCTCGTGGCGTCCCTGGCGCTGCCCCAGGCGCAGGGCATCAGCGAGGCAGACTGGGATTTTGAAGCGCCCCATCACGGCCTCGCGCTGGCCCCGGACCGGCAGAAACTGTGTGTGGCGGGGCGTGCGTCAGATTACGCTGCAGTGCTGGCTACCGCGCCGCTGTCTGTGTCAGCCATTGTGCCGGTGGGGGATGCACCGAGCTGGGCCGCACTGACCGGCGACGGCGCGCTGTGCCTGGTGGCCAACAACCGCAGCGACGATGTGTCGCTGGTGTCCATGGATGAAGGGCGCGAGCTTGCAAGAATTGCGGTGGGTCGTGCACCCAAGCACATCACCGTGGGTCGTGTGCCCGAGCGCCTGTTTGAGGGCGCCGCCAGCGGCGATTAGCGTCGCTGGCAGCGTGCAGGTCTGTGTCAGCTTATGCCGCGGAGCGCGATTTGTGCCCTTCGCGCAGATGATCGACAACCTCGCCGGCCAGTGACTGGCCCGCCAGCGTGTACGCCTTGCCAAAGCCTTTGACGTAGCGGCCGCCCTGGGGCACCAGCTTGAACATACGGAAGTCGGCGTGCTCACCCAGATTGCGAGGCCGCTCGCCGAGACGTTCGACCATCACCTCCATGCCGGCCTTCCAGTCGTCGCTACCGTAGTCCAGTTGTTCGGCGCGCACCGTGTAGTTGACCCGCACCCGGGCGAACAATTCGCCGGCGGCATCCTCGTCTTCAATGATCAACACCGAGGCATCCGGATTCTTCGCCAGGTTGACGCCGTGGATAGCGACGTCGCTCAGTATGAC
This sequence comes from Halieaceae bacterium, assembly GCA_036353375.1. Classification (GTDB taxonomy): domain Bacteria; phylum Pseudomonadota; class Gammaproteobacteria; order Pseudomonadales; family Halieaceae; genus JANQIO01. The sequence goes on from JAZBPS010000188.1 coordinate 4,212, forward strand.
GTACAGGCAATCATCGCCCACTGCAAAGGGCGCATAGGATGCGAACGGGATGCCGTCTTCACCCAGGCTGGCAATCTGCATGCTGCGACGGCTGTTAATAAACTGCAGTACCTCTTCACCGAGGCGCGTTTCCATGGCTTTGTTTTTCATTGGATCCCCTTGATACCGATCGGATGTCCTGTGGTTTGTGGTTATAACTGTTGCTGCGGCGGCCGCTCTTTGTAGCGCTACACCGACAGTGTGGCGCGTATTCTCTGGAATTCTTCAAGTTGCTCGGCGATGATCTCGCCGGATTCATCGCGACCCAGGAACACCTTGAAGACAGTGTGTCCGGCGTCATCGACGAAAACGAAGGCGTAGCTGGCGCGGCCGCGGTGGGCCTTGTCCTGGAACCGCACCTCGCAGAGCTTTTCCAGTCGCAGATGGCCGTGCAGGCCCGGCGTCGGGCCATCCAGGTTGTAATAGCCTTCGCCAACCGTCCCCGCGGGGAACGGTCCCTTGAACTCAAACACGCTGCCGCCGGCGAACACGATGGTGACCATGTTGCCCCAGGTGGTCAGTGCCTCCAGCAAGGGAAGTACCTGCTCCTGACTGAGGTTGGGTTCTGCGGGTTGGTTCATAGGGGCTCCTCCTGATTCAACCGTTCTTGCAATTATGGCGCAGGCCTAGAAGCTGTATCGGGCCGACAGGATCACCTCCCGTCCAGCCTCTGGCAGCTGGTCCCAGGCGCGCTGGTAGAAGTCGTCTTCGAGGTTGTTCACGTTAAGATCGAACTTGAGGTTAGGCAAGTTGTTGGGCTGCCAGCTCGCATACAGGTCGGTGACGGCGTAGGCGTCGTAAACGACACCGGCGTCGTTCTCGGGGAAGTCCGTGCGGCGTTGGGACGCGACGTCGGTGTAGCGAACCCCGGCGACCAGCGAGTTCTGGAGGAAGCCGTAGCTCAGGTCCAGGACCAGTGTGTCAGCGGGGATGTTGGTCAGGTCCTCGCCGCTGTTGTCGTCCTCGCCCCGGGTCTGGCCGTAAGCCAGGGACAGCAAGAGTGGCCCGCGCTGGTAGGTACCCTGAATTTCGATTCCTTCCAGGGTTGCCTCGTCCACATTGATCCAGGTGGTGGTGCCGGGGTCTCGGAAGGGGAAGAAGAAGGGGCCCACGACAATCTGTTCAATAAAATCGTCCACTTCGTTGCGGAAGACGGATACCTGCAGGTCTATGCTGTCTGCCCCCAGGGTGTCGTTGAAGCTGAACTGTCCCAGGGCCTCAAAATTGGCGGCCTGCTCCGGCTCCAGCTCAGGGTTGGGGATGAAACTGTTGCAGAAGTTAAAGCCAGCACAGAAGTGTGTGCCGCTGGTGTACAGTTCCTCTGCGGTGGGTGCGCGGAATGCCTCGTCATAGCGCAGCGCCAGGGTTGCCCAATCGGTGGCGTTCCAGACCAGCGCCGCCGATGCCGAGGTGTCGTCATTGGCGCGACTCTCACCGGCGCTGTCGTCCTCGGTGGTGAAATCGTCGTAACGCATACCCAGGTCAAGCCGCCAGCTGTCGGCCAGGGGAATGCTGGCCTGTGCGTACACGCTCCAGACGTCGGTGTGAGCTTCGGGCGGGAGAGGGCGGAATGCGCCGCTGCGTTCGCCCTCGAACTCTTCCCGGTAGATGTCGGCGCCGTATTGCAAGGTCACATCGCCCAGCCGGCTGACGTTGATCAGGTTGATGCCGTATTCATCCAGGCGCGTGCTGTCGGGGCGACCGTCTTCTATCCGCTGCTCATCGACATCGATACGGTTCCAGTACACCAGCGCACGGCTGTCGATCAGCTTGTTGTCGGGCCGGAAGCGATAGCGTACGTTCGCATTCATGGTTTGGGTGTTGCGGGCCACCAGGAAGTTGCTGGTGTCGTTGATTTCAGCGGTGCCGTTGGTGGGTACCGTGCCGTCGCTGTCCGAACTGCGGAAATTGAACTGCAGGTCGTGGTGCTCTGCCATGCGCCAATTCACCTTGGCAAGCATGCCGTAGTCCTCGCTGGCAGAACCCACCAGCTCCTCGCCGTTGCCCAGTTCCACGTCATCGCTGTCACGGTAGTAGCCGCTGACCAGGCCGTTCACGCTGTCGTTACCGGCAGCGAGCGCCAGGGTGGTGATGGTCTGCTGATTGTTGGTGTTGTAGCCGGTACGGATAAAGCCGCCGGTGCTGTCGTCATTCATCAGGTCTTCGGGGTCCAGGGTGCGCTGCGCAATCACGCCACCCAGCGCACCGGAGCCCCAAAGGCTGCTGGCCGGACCACGCAGCGCTTCCACCCGCTTGAGCAGTTCTGGATCGAGGTAGTAGCTGGGGCGGTGACCGGACTCGAAGGAGAGGCGGGCGCCGTCGACGGTCTGCAACACCTTGTTGCCGCCCAGCCCGCGTATGTTGACGGTCTGGCTGCCGGCACGGGGGCCGCCTTCGATGGAGATGTTGGGCTGGTAGCGCAGCACGTCACCGATTGCCTGGCCCTGGATCGATTCGATTTCCAGTCGATTCACCACCGACATGCTCCGGGCGACGTCCGCGAGGCTGGTGTCCGTCCTCGTGGCGGTGACCACGATATTTTCCAGTGACTGGTGACGCTCCTCGTTTTCAAACGCCGGGTCTGCACTTGCCACGGGGGCGAGGGTCGCTGCAATTGCGGCGGGCAGAATGGCGCGGTGCTTGTGTTTGAAGGTCATGGCATAAATCCTCTGAATCGCTGGGATGGGCCTCAAAAGAAATGCGGAATCTAGCAGTCGATATTCGTAATGTAAATGCGAACGATTCGCATTGCAATTAAAACCTGTACAAGAGTACACTGCGACCCAATCGTCGGTGTGGCGCCCGCGGCGCCCCCGTTACCATCCGGACTCACATCACAGGGAAGATTCTGCCTACGATGATTTCTTTGGCTGCCAGTCGCGCTCAGCATTCACTCTCCGACCATGGCTTCTCTTTAGCGTATGCGCGCACGTTGATTACGGGTGGCCTGTCACTCTGGCGCACGCTGGCCAGTGCCCTGGGTCTGTGGCTGACGCTCAGTGGCACGGCCACGTTGGCGGAGTCAACCGTTCCCCAGCGCCTGCTCAGTGCGGATGCTGTCGTAACCGAAATCCTGCTTTCACTGGGTGCGGGCGATCGATTGGTTGCGATAGATGCCGCCAGCAGCATGCCGGCGGGGCGTGACCTGCCTCGCCTCGGGTATCACCGTGGGCTGGCGGCCGAGGGCATGATTGCACTCGCGCCCGACCTGCTGATTGGCAGCGAACAGATGGGCCCGCCCCACGTGCTGGATGCGCTGGATCGGGCCGGCGTCGAGGTGCTGGTGCTTCCCTATCCCGGCGATATCGACACGCTGCGCCGCAACGTGCAAACCATTGCCGATGCTGTTGGTGCCGCGTCAGGCGATGAGGTGCTGGCAGCGCTGAGCCAGCGCGCCCGCGGCCTGCAGGCGCATTCCCTGGCGGGCAAGACGGCGGCATTCCTGTTGCGAGGCGAGGGCGGGGCGCTGCGCATGGCCGGCACCGGCACGGGTGGCGGTGGATTTATTGCCTTGACCGGGGCTGACAACGTGGCCGGTTACCGCGGCTACCGGGCGATCACGGCCGAGGGCCTGCTGGAGCTCGCGCCCGATGTGTTGCTGCTGGCCGACACGGAGGGGCGCGGCAGTGACGACTTCCTGGAACGCTACCCGGTGATGCGCTTCAGCCCGGCGGTGCGCGCGGGCCAGCTGTTTACGGTGGACAGCAACACGCTGGTGGCAGGTATCAGCATCGCTGCCGTCAACGAGGCGTACCGCTTACTGGTCGATGCACACAGCGCCAGGGTTGTGTCCCCCTAGTGGGCGGCTTTCCGGCGACAGTTTGAGGGCCTGATGAACCGTATTCCGCTGTTACCCAGCCTGGTAGTCCTCACCCTGGTGCTGCTGGCGCTTTGTCTCACGTCGCTGTCGTCCGGTGTTATGAACCTGCCCCTGTCCCAGGCCTTGCTGGCCATTGGCGATCACCTGTTCGGGGCCAGCGTCAGCTCGCTCAAGGCGCACGAGCAGGCGGTGGTCTGGGAGCTGCGGCTGCCGCGCACTGCGCTGGCGGTGTTCGCAGGGATTATGTTGTCCCAGTGTGGGGCAGTGATGCAGGGCCTGTTTCGCAACCCTCTTGCAGACCCGGGCGTTATCGGTGTCTCTTCCGGTGCGGCGGTGGGCGCGGTGCTCGCCATCTTTTTCTCGCCCCAGTCCATGGTCTGGTGGACAGTCCCCGTGAGCGCATTTTCCGGCGGATTTGCCTGTAGTCTTTTCATCTACCGACTTGCTCACAGCAATCTGGGCACATCGATACTGGTGCTGCTGCTGGCCGGTATCGCGGTGTCGGCCTTCAGCTTCAGCATTATCGGTTTGCTCAGTTACCTGTCTGACGATTCGCGCCTGCGCGACCTGACCATGTGGCAGCTAGGGTCACTGGCGGGCGCCAATGCGACGGAGGTGTGGATGTCTGCCGTCGTTGCAGGCGTGCTGTCGCTGCGGTTCCAGTACCGGGCATCGGCGCTGAACGCAATGCTGCTGGGTGAAGCCGAGGCGCGCCATCTGGGTATTGATGTAGAGAGCCTGAAGCGTGAGCTGATCATCCTTACCGCACTGGGGGTGGGCCTCGCAGTGGCCTGCGCCGGCGTTATCAGCTTTATCGGCCTGGTGGTGCCCCATGCCGTGCGAACGCTCAACGGCCCCGACCACCGCAGCCTGTTGCCCCTGTCGGCGCTGCTGGGAGGAACACTGCTGCTGTGTGCGGATATCGTGGCTCGACTGGCCGTGCAGCCGGCAGAGCTGCCGGTGGGTTTGCTGACAGCCCTGTTGGGTGCCCCCTTCTTCGTGATGTTGTTGCTGCAGCTCAAGGAGCGCGCGTGAACGGCCTCAGCGTGCAGGACATTGAGGTGCAGCAGGGCACCTTTTCGCTGAATGTGCCACGGTGGGAAGCCGCCGCAGGCGAGTTCCATGCGTTGTTGGGCTGCAATGGTGCCGGCAAGTCCACCCTGCTGCGGGTGATTGCGGGCGAA
>JAZBPS010000189.1:0-2907 GCA_036353375.1 Halieaceae bacterium
GCAGCTGTTTGCGGTGGTCGCCGATGAGTTTCACCGCTATCACCCGGACGGCGTTTACCGGCAAGTGGAGGCGCCGGCGAGCTACTACGAGATGGATGCAGCGACCGTACCCCGACGGCTACGCCTGCAGGGGGAAAGTCTCTTCGATGGCGCAGTCGGCTGGGGCGTTATCCTGCCCGACGCATCAGTCGGGGAGATCGAGCGACTGGTGTCGTCTGCGAGGGGAGGCAAGCTGCTTATTGGCGCTGACGCAAGCATTCGACTCGAGAGTGCCGAACACTATTAACCGTCGGCGCTTGCTCAGCGTTGCTCGCTGGTGACCTGTCGCCACAGTCTTTTGGTGACTGGGGTTCAGTGTATTAGCGGAGGAGAGCCGATTTGGTTAGAGCTGGCCCTCAATTGGTAGCAGCCGGTAGAGGTTGGCCTGGAGCCGGCGCCACAGGCTGGCGCCGGGTTCGCCGGAGCGAACTTCTTCGACGTCGCCGGACTGGTAGTGCCAGCGCAGCCGATTGTCTTCGTTGAGCTCCAGCCGCCAGGTCAGCTGGGGCAGGTCGGATTCGAGGAAGCTGAGCAGGCGCCGGCTCAGCTGCGGGGAGTCGATGAAAATTACCAGCTCGGAATTGATTTCCAGGGAGCGCGGGTCCAGGTTGACCGAGCCCAGCCCCAGGGTTTCCCCATCCAGTTCGAAGGCCTTGGTGTGCAGGGTCATGCGCTCCCGGTCCTTGTCATCACTACCCGGCTGTCGGTCGGCGCGCAGCTCGTAGAGCTCTACGCCCGCTTCCAGCAGTTCGCGCCGGTACTTGCGGTAGTGGGCGTGAACCGGTACGTGGTTGGTAGAGGCCAGCGAGTTGGTGATCACGCGAATCCTGACTCCCTCGGCGGCCTTGGCCTTGAGAAGCTCGCGGCCCGGCTCCTGCAGCAGGAAGTAAGGCGTGATCACGGTGACTTCGCGCTGTGCGTTTTGCACCACATCTGCGAGTGCCGCCCCCACGATCAGCTCTTCCTGGGTGCCGCGCGCCACCTTGAGTTTCTCGGGTCGGTCCGACACCACCCTGGCAGACGCTGCGATCAGGGTACGCCGGCCGGAAAACAGATCGTCCAGCAGTTCGCTGCTGATGGCGCGGCCGTAGGCGCTGCTGCGCTCGCCATTTATCACTTCAGTCATGATCTCGCGCCACAGATCCAGTTGCTGGTCGTCAGGCGCGCGGCCCAGTGCCTCCACTGGCAGGCTTAGTCGCGAGTTCCAGAATTCGTCGAAGCTCCTGGCGATCTCGTCAACGATGGGCCCGGCGGCTAATACCTCAAAGTCATCAAAGTTGCCGTCGTCCTTGAGTTCGAAATATTCAGCGGCGATGTTGCGCCCGCCGACAATGGCTACGGAGCCATCTACTATGAAGGACTTGTTGTGCATACGCCGGTTGCTGCGCTGGAAGTCCCACAGAAGGCTCCAGAAAACAGGAGACTGACGTGACAGCGGATTGAACAGACGAATCTCGATATTGTGATGGGAAGACAGCGTGGCCAGCACCTGGTCCCGGCGCGGCGTGAACACATCGTCAACCAGCAGGCGCACTCGGACACCGCGGTCGGCGGCGCGCAGTAACTTGCCAAGAAAGAGCTGACCGGCCTCATCGGGTTTGATAAGGAAATACTGCGCATCCACTGAGTGCTGAGCGAGGTCCAGTGCGCGCAGCCTGGCGCCAAGACCGTCCAGTCCCCGGCCCAGGGTCTGGAAGCCTGACTCCTCAGGATGGCTGGTGCGCCAGTCCTCGGCAAAGCGGCCCAGTGGCGACTCATCATCCAGCGGCATACGGTAGCTTTCCTCCCGGGGATAGTCCGTGGGAACCGAGACACAGCCGGCCAGCGCCAGCAGGCAACACAGTGAAAGAGTGCGCAGCATGCCCTAGCTTAGGCCGAGGCCTAGCCCGTGAACAAGCTGACCAGTTGAAAGACGCCGATGGCGCCCAGGTAGGCAATCGCGCTGTAGGCGAGGAACAGCCTCGCCGCAAGCCGGTAGGAGCCGCTTTCGCGGGCCAGTATCGCCAGTGTGGAAACACACATCAGCGCAATGGCGAAGAAGAACAGCAGGGCCACGCCGGACGCCAGCGGCAGTCCGCTGGCCTGGATCTGGTCGACCAGGGGCACCATGTTCTCGTCGGCACCCTCGATGCCGAAAATCGTTCCCAGGGTGCCGACGAAGACCTCGCGGGCCAGGAAGGAAGTCATGATAGCCACGCCGTAGCGCCAGTCCAGCCCCAGAGGGTCGAACATGGGCTCCACTGCCCGGCCGATATGGCCCAGCCAGGACTGGCCGAGGTCAGCGCCATAGTTGGGGAAATAGCCCAGGAACCACACCACTACCGTCACCGTGAAGATGATGGCGCCCGCCTTGGTGATAAAGTGGCGGCAGCGGTTCCAGCAGTTGCGCAGTAGCGGGGGGAGAGCGGGAAGCCGGTACGGTGGCATCTCCAGTACAAAGGGCAGGTCGGTGTAGTGGTCTTCCCGGGTGCGGGAAACCAGCCCGGTCACGATCAGCCCGGTGAACATGCCAAAAAAATAGGTGCAGAACATGGCCAGGCCCTGCAGGCCCACCAGGCCGCCGAGGGCGGTGGTATTGGGAATAAAGGCAGCGATCAGCAGCGTGTAGACCGGCAGTCGTGCCGAGCAGGGCATCAGCGGGATTGCCATGTAGGTCAGCAGGCGCTTCCTGGGTGAGTCCACCGAGCGCGCCGCATAGATACCGGGAATGGCGCAGGCAACGCCCGACAGCATTGGGATGAAACTCTTGCCGGTGAGGCCGAACAGGCGCAGCGGCTTGTGACAGATCAACGCCGCCCGGGCCATGTAGCCGGAATCCTCCAGCAGACCGATGACAAAGGTCAGCACGAAAATCTGCGGCACAAACAC
>JAZBPS010000190.1:0-6419 GCA_036353375.1 Halieaceae bacterium
ATGGTCAACCTGTCCACTGAAGATCGTATGGAGTAATCGCACCGCGGCGGAGGCCAGTGCCTCCGCCGTTTCCTGCGCTGTCTGATCGCGCAACTGAAGTGACTTGCGCTGACGCCGGGTCGGCTATTGCAGGTCCAGGCTGAACGCGTCGGCGTCTCCCAGCGCCCTGAATTTTTCCCGGTACCGCAGCAGTGGCTCGGCCTCCAGCGTCGCATACTGCAACCCGTCTTTATCTTCGCAATCCAGGATCAGGCGACCGTCCGCCGCGATCGCAAGGCTGTCGCCGCTGTAATCCAGTTCGTTACCATCCCGACCCACGCGATTGACACCAATGCAGCAGGCCTGGTTCTCAATGGCCCGGGCGACCAGCAACTGGCGCCAGTGAACGCGCCGCTTCGCCGGCCAGTTGGCCACTACCAGCAACAGGTCGTAGGCGTCGGGGTGTTCACCGTCGCGGTTGCGCATCCACACCGGAAAGCGGAGGTCGTAGCAAACCATGGGGCAGATGCGCCAGCCGCGCCAGTGCAGCACCAGTCGCCGGGTGCCCGCGGCGTAATGATGTTGTTCCCCCGACAGCGTGAAAAGATGCCGCTTGTCGTAGCTGGCGTGTTCGCCATCGGGCGTCACGAACAGTAGCCGGTTATAGCAACGCCCCGCTTCGCGCACCGCGAGGGAGCCGGTAATGGCCACGTCGTAGCGGGCGGCCAGCGCTTTAAGCCAGGGCAGGGTGTCCTGCGCGTCGTCTTCCGCGATAGCCTCGGCGTTCATGGAAAAGCCCGTACAGAACATCTCGGGCAAAACGACCAGGTCCGTGTCGGGCTGCAGCGCCTGCAGCCGGTCTGCGAAGGCCTCGCGATTGGCCTCGGGCGCTTCCCAGTGCAGGGTCGTCTGGGCCAGCGCGACCTTCAGATCCTGCACAGTATCTCCCCGGCTCTATCCAGTACCTCGTCGGTTTTTGCAAAACAGAAGCGCAGGTAGCGACCGCGCAGGGGCGCCTCGCTGAAAACGGATACCGGTATCGAGGCGACCCCAACCTCCCGGGTGAGCCGCTCTGCCAGAGCCGTGTCGTGCTCTGCGCTGATGGCGCTGTAGTCCAGCAGCTGGAAGTAGCTACCGGCACTGGGAGTGAGGGCAAAGCGTGAATCGGCCAGCGCCCGGCAGAAGCGGTCTCGTTTTGCCTGGTAGAAGGGCCCCAGGCTGGCGGGAAAGTCGGGCTCGGCCGCCATAAAGTCTGCCAGTGCCAGCTGTACCGGGGTAACGGCGACAAAGGCGACGAACTGGTGCACCTTGCGCAGCTCCCGGGTCAGTGCCGGCGGCGCCACGCAATAGCCCGTCTTCCAGCCGGTAATGTGGAAGGTTTTGCCGAAGGAAAAAGTGGCAAAGCTGCGCTCCCGCAAACCCGGGTACTTCAATACAGAGCAATGCGGTTGACCGTCAAACACCAGGTGCTCATACACTTCATCGCTGATAACCCAGAGGTCGTGCTGAGACGCCAGCGCCTGCAGGCGTTGCATGTCGCTGTCGCCCAGCATGGCGCCGGTGGGGTTATGGGGAGAATTAATGATGATAAGACGGGTGCGCGGCCCGATGGCGTCTTCCACCGCCTGCCAGTCCACGCTGAAGTCCGGCTCGACCAGCGGCACCCGCCTCGCCACGCCGCCGGACAGCGCCACCGCCGGCTGATAGCTGTCGTAGGCGGGGTCCAGCAGTATGGCCTCATCGCCGGGGTGCAGGCATGCCGTGATGGCACAGTAGATGGCCTCGGTGGCACCCGGCACTACCGTGATCTCGGTGTCAGGGCATGCCTCAATCTGGTAGTAGCGGGCGAGCTTGGCCGCGATCTGCTCCCGCAACGCCATCACACCGGCCATGGGTGCATACTGGTTGTCACCGCCCAGCGTATGGCGCGCCAGCGCTTCCCGCAGCGCCTGCGGCCCGTCGTAGTCCGGAAACCCCTGGGACAGGTTGATGGCATCGCATTCCCTGGCGAGTGCCGACATCACGGTGAAAATGGTGGTGCCCACGTCGGGCAGTTTGCTGCGTGTTTCGATGGCGGAGTTCATGGGCGCATTATAGCGGCAGCGACCGCCAGGCTGGGAAGCGCACTCACAGCTGTGTGTCCAGCGGCAGCTCTGTACTGTTCTTGATTTCGGTAACCGCCATGTGGGAGTGCAATTCGCGGATGGAGGGGTGCGTGGTGAGGGTGTTGCGCACAAAATCCTCGTAGTGGGCGATGTCCCGGACGATGATCTTCAACATATAGTCCCAGATGCCGGCCATGGTGTAGCACTCGACCACCTCGGGGTAGTCGACAATACGCGCCTCAAATTCGTCGAGGTTCTGGCGCCCGTTGGCGGTCAGGCTCACCGTGGCAAACACGACAACCTCCATGCCCAGGGCGCGCCGGTCCAGCAGGGCCACACGTTTGCGAATCAGCCCCGCCTGCTCGATGCGATTGATGCGCCGCCAACAGGGCGACTGCGACAGGTTCAGTCGCTCGGCGATAGCGCTGGTGCTGAGACTGGCGTCCCGCTGCAGCATCTGCAGGATTTGTATGTCGGTCTTGTGGAGTGATTCGCGCATAAATATCTTCTTTATTAAAAAGATAACGAAAAATTTATACATCTATAAAGCTATTTGCAACATAAATAAAAAAGTATTTCCCCGTCTTGTCATTAGACTATCCAAGGGTCAACGGGATCGGGTTGTGCTATGGGACAGTCGCAAAAGCGCCGCAGGCAGGTATCACTGGACGACAAGTACGCGCTGGACGTCGAGCGCGCCTACATGACCGGGATCGAAGCGCTGGTGCGGCTGCCCATCCTGCAGCATCAACGCGACCTCGCCCGCGGCTTGAACACCGCCGGCTTTGTCTCGGGGTACCGGGGGTCACCGCTGGGCGGCGTGGACCAGGCCATGTGGCGAGCCAAGCGCTTCCTGGAGCCCCACAACATCCATTTCCATCCCGGCGTAAACGAGGACCTGGCGGCCACATCCGTCTGGGGCAGTCAGCAGACCAGTCTGTTTGCGGGCGCACGCTACGACGGCGTGTTCTCCATGTGGTACGGCAAGGGCCCCGGCGTCGACCGCAGCATGGACGTTATCAAGCATGCCAACGCGTTTGGCACGTCCCGCTACGGCGGGGTGCTGGCGGTGGCGGGCGACGATCACGCCTGCAAGAGTTCCACGCTGCCCCACCAGTCTGAGCATATGTTCATCGGTGCTTCCATCCCGGTGCTGAACCCGGCCAATGTGCAGGAGGTACTGGACCTGGGAATCTTTGGCTGGGAGCTGTCGCGGTATTCAGGCTGCTGGGTGGGCTTCAAGGCAATCACCGAGAATATGGATTCAGCGATCTCGGCAGACCTGGATCCCAATCGGATCGACATTGTCATTCCCGAGGACTTCCAGCTGCCTCCGGACGGTGTGCACGCGCGCTGGCCGGACAAGCCGCTGGAGCAGGAACGGCGGCTGAACAAGTACAAAATTTACGCCGCCCGCGCATTCGCCCGGGCCAATCATCTCAATCGGCTTGTTGTGGACAGCCCCAACCCGCGCCTGGGCGTGATTACCACGGGCAAGGCCTACCTTGACGTGATGCAGGCGCTGGAAGACCTGGGCATTGACGATGCGCTGGCGGCCCGCATAGGGCTGCGTGTGTTCAAGGTGGGCATGAGCTGGCCGCTGGAGCCCTTGAGCGCCCATGAGTTTGCCGACGGCCTGGAGGAAATTCTGGTGGTGGAGGAGAAACGCTCCATCATCGAAGACCAGCTCACCGGGCAGCTCTACAACTACCCGGTTGCACAGCGGCCCCGGGTGATAGGGGAATTTGACGAGGAAGGGCGCGACCTGCTGCCCAACCTCGGTGAATTGACCCCGGCCATGGTGGCCCGCGCGATTGCAGGCCGTATCAGCCGCTTCTTCGAGTCGCCGACCATTGATGCGCGACTGGCATTTCTGGAGCGCAAGGAGCGTTCACTGGCACAGCCCCGCAAGCTGGCCGAGCGGGTGCCCCACTTCTGTTCCGGCTGTCCCCACAATACCTCGACGCGGGTTCCCGAAGGCAGTCGCGCCATGGGCGGCATCGGCTGTCACTACATGGCGACATGGATGCCGGATCGGGAAACACACACGTTCTCGCAGATGGGCGGCGAGGGTGCGGCATGGATCGGCATGGCGCCGTTCGTGGAGACCCGCCATGTGTTCCAGAATCTCGGTGACGGCACCTACTTCCACTCGGGCCTGCTGGCCATACGTGCGGCCCAGGCGGCCGGGGTCAACATCACCTACAAGATTCTCTATAACGATGCTGTCGCCATGACCGGTGGGCAGCCCATTGACGGGCAACTGGGTGTGGGCGATATCGTGCACCAACTGCGGGGCGAGGGCATCCGTCGAATCGCCCTGGTCAGCGATGAACCCGGGGCCTGGCAGGGGCAGTTCCACGACGTGCCAGGATACAGCCTGCACCATCGCGATGAACTGGATGGACTGCAGCGCGAGCTGCGTGAGTACCCGGGTGTTTCCGTGATTCTGTACGTACAGACCTGTGCGGCCGAAAAGCGGCGCCGTCGCAAAAAGGGTTTGCTGGAAGACCCGGCGCGCCGTGTCTTTATCAACGATGCGGTCTGCGAGGGATGCGGGGATTGCAGTCGCCAGTCCAACTGTCTGTCGGTGGTTCCAAAGGAAACCCCGCTGGGTCGCAAACGGCAGATTGACCAGGGTGCCTGCAACAAGGATTTCAGCTGCGTAAAAGGTTTCTGTCCCAGCTTTGTCGCCGTGGAAGGCGGAGCGCTGCTCAAGCAGCGCCCGGCACACGATGGCGTTGTGTTCGATCCGCTGCCGGAGCCCCGCTTGCCCTCGCTGGCCAGACCCTGGAACACCGTCGTCACCGGCGTGGGCGGTACGGGTGTGCTCACGGTCACGGCACTGGTGGCCATGGCAGCCCACGTGGAAGGCAAGGGCTGTGCCACGCTGAACCAGACAGGTCTGGCGCAGAAGTTTGGCGCCGTTGTCAGCCACGTGCGGGTGGCCCAGCGGCAGGAAGATATCAAGGCGGTGAGGATACCGGCCGGGGAAGCCGATTTGCTGGTGGGCTGCGACCTGGCCGTGGCGGCCGGCGATGAGAGTCTGGCCAAGGTGGACTTCGACCGCTCCCACGCGGTGGTGAACAGTGCAGAAGTGCCCACAGCAGCTTTTGTGCTGGACCCGGATGCGCAGTTTCACACCGGCGCCATGATGCAGACGATTCGCGAAGAGGTGGGGGACGGCAGTGCGCATTTTATTGATGCCACCGCCGTTGCCACCGCGCTGTTGGGCGACAGCATTGCGGCCAACCTGTTTTTGCTGGGCTACGCGTTTCAGCAGGGTCTGGTGCCGGTGCGCTGGCAATCCCTGGAGCGCGCGATTGAGCTCAACGGGGTGGCGGTGGAGTTCAACAAGCAGGCCTTCCTGTGGGGCCGCCGCGCCGCGCACCAGCCCGAGCGCGTGCTGGCATTGATGGACAGCGAGGGCAGCGCGCAACCACCCCTGGATGTGGACGGCGTCATAGCAGATCGTGTCCAGCGCCTCACTGACTACCAGGATGCGGCGTACGCACAGCGGTATGCAGAAGCGGTGGCCAGGGTGCGAGCCGCAGACCCGGACGTGAGCCTGCGCCTCACCGACGCCGTGGCGAAAAGCCTGTACAAGCTGATGGCCTACAAGGACGAGTACGAGGTAGCCAGGCTGTACGCCGATGGCGCGTTCATCAAGTCGATACAGGCCCGCTTCAGCGGCGACGTCAAGCTGCGCTTTCACCTTGCGCCGCCCCTGCTGGCAAAACGCGATCCGCTGACCGGCCGGCCGCTGAAGCGGGAGTTCCCGGGCTGGACATTGCATCTTTTCCGTTTGCTGGCGCGCATGAAAACCCTGCGCGGCACGCCGCTGGACCTGTTTGGCAGGTCGGCTGAGCGTCGGCGTGAGCGCCAGGACATCGCGGATTTCGAAGCGGATATCGATACCCTGCTGCAGGGCCTCGCCGACCGCAATTACAGCATCGCTGTGCAGCTTGCCGAGCTGCCGCTGCAGCTGCGGGGCTTCGGGCATGTCAAGGATGGCAACCGCGACAAGCTGGCCCTGCAGCGAGAGACCCTGCTGCAGCGATTCCGGGGCGACAACATCGTGCAACTCGTAGAACAGGTAGCCTGACAATGACAGTTTTTGAAAGCAGTGCTTTCGATCAGCACGAACATGTGGCGTTTGGTGGTGACCGGGCCAGCGGCCTGCGCGCGGTGATTGCCATCCACAACACACGCCCTGGGCCCGCGGTGGGGGGCTGCCGTATGTTTCCCTATGCGAGCGAGGACGAGGCGCTGCGGGACGTATTGCGCCTGTCGCGTGGCATGACCTACAAATCCGTGCTGGCGGGTCTGCCCCTG
>JAZBPS010000465.1:0-1605 GCA_036353375.1 Halieaceae bacterium
ATGCTGACCGTGCCCAACGCCAAGGCCACTGCGAGCGCCAAACTGCGAACCATGAAATTCCCCCTCATTTGATTCAGTGACCGCAAGCGACGGCTCGATCGATCGTCCCTGACGGCCAACCTGAGAACCCGCCTGATAATTTTTGCCTAAATATAGCGGAACAAAGGATTTTTACCAACAGGAACAAGCATCAATCCGCCCCATACGCCAGGCTTGGCAGGTGCTTTGCACGCGCAATGTGAACAAGTTCACCACCCCTCACGCCGCTCCCCGGGCGGATCGGCGGTCTACAAGGCCCCCAGCAGGATACGCAACATGCGCCGCAGTGGCTCTGCCGCACCCCACAGCAACTGGTCGCCGACGGTGAACGCGTTCAGGTACTCGTTGCCCAGGTTCATCTTGCGCACCCGCCCAACCGGCACGTTCAGGGTCCCGGTCACCTTGGCGGGACTCAGTTCCCGCACGGTCAGATCGCGATCGTTGGGGATGACCCTGGACCACTCGTTGGCCTCATCCAGCATCTGGCTGATCTCGTCGACCGGGACGTCCTTTTTGAGTTTGATGGTCAGGGCCTGGCTGTGACAACGCATGGCCCCGATGCGTACACAGGTACCGTCGATCGGGATGATGTCGTCCGTACGGCCCAGAATCTTGTTGGTCTCCGAGACCGCCTTCCATTCCTCCTTGGACTGGCCGTTTTCCAGCGCCACGTCGATCCAGGGAATCAGGCTGCCGGCCAGCGGCACGCCGAAGTTATCCGTCGGGTAGCCGTCGGAGCGCATGTCCGCAGTGACCACCCGGTCGATATCGAGAATCGCGGAGGAGGGATCGTCGAGCAGGACCGAGGCGCTGTCGCGCAGGTGCCCCATCTGGTTGAGCAGTTCGCGCATGTTGCGCGCACCGGCGCCCGATGCTGCCTGGTAGGTCATCGCCGTCATCCACTCGACGAGGTCGTGCTGGAACAGCCCGCCGAGCCCCATCAGCATGAGGCTGACGGTGCAGTTGCCGCCGATGAAGTCCTTTTTGCCGTCCTGCAGAGCCTGGTCGATGACGTTGCGGTTGACCGGGTCGAGCACGATCACGCTGTCGTCCACCATGCGTAGCGCCGATGCGGCATCCACCCAGTAACCGGTCCATCCGGCCTTGCGCAGATCCTCGAACACCTGCTTGGTGTAGTCGCCCCCCTGGCAGGTGACGATGGCGTCCATCTGCTTGAGTGCGTCGATATCCGTGGCGTCTTTCAGCGGCGGGATATCCCTGCCGATGTCCGGGCCGGCCTGGCCCACCTGGGAGGTGGTGAAAAACACCGGCTCTTCGATCAGGTCGAAATCGTTCTCTGCGCGCATCCGGTCCATCAGGACCGAACCGACCATGCCACGCCAACCTACAAAACCTACTCTTTTCATTGCCCTATCCAGATTGGAAATTGAACCGCGAAGGACGCAAAGGACGCGAAGAAAATCTCAGTCAACTCATTCTCAGACCTTTGCCCGACAAATGATGCCGAAAATCCTGCATCAGCCCAACAAACACTTACAAAACCCTTTGCGTGGTTCGCGTCCTTAGCGGTGAATAATCATTTACAAAGCAGCCACCACCGCATCG
>JAZBPS010000191.1:0-15290 GCA_036353375.1 Halieaceae bacterium
ACACCAGTACAATCAGGCTGACGCCAACGAGAAACCAGTCGCGGCTGCGAGCCGATTTTGTCGCGGTATCTGACTGGCCGGATACCTCGGGTTCGTGGCAGCAATCACTCACACCAGACGCTCGCTGTTGCAGTGTGTCCGTGGCGGGCACAGCTGGTGCCGACGTGACCCTGTTGCAGCGCATCACTCATGGGGAGAGTATAGCGACTGTGCGTCGGAAAGTTTACCCGCCGGCGGCGGGTGCCAGGTATTCCACCATTAACTGCAGGCTTTCTTCACCACGATAGAAGTTGCAATCCAGCCGGTACGCGGCGCTCACGCGCTCTACCGAGGCATCCGGCCACTGCGTAAGGTCAACATTGAATGCAATCGCATCCAGCACCAGCCCGGGGTCGTCAGCAGGCGAAAGCACCAGCTTCAGGTGCCGACCTCCCACGATTCGCTGCTGCACCACGGTGAACGTCCCATCGAATAAGGGTTCGGGGAAATGCTGACCCCAGGGTGCTGCGTAGCGAAGTTCTCGCGCCAGCCCCAGATCCAGCGCGCTGGCGTCCAGCGCACCGTCGCTGAGAATGACAGACTGCAGATGCTCCTCGTCAATAAGCTGCGTTACTGCCGCTTCCAGCGCGTCGCGGAAACGCTCAAAGTGCTGCCCGGGCAGTGACAGACCGGCCGCCATCGCATGGCCGCCGAACTTTTCTATCAACCCGGGATGTTCCGTGGACACCCGCTCCAGGGCGTCCCGAATATGCAGCCCGGGAATGGACCGCGCAGAGCCCTTGAGCACGCCGTCGTCAGCCTCGGCAAAAGCAATGACAGGTCGGTGCAGCTTGTCCTTGACCCGGCTTGCAACAATCCCCACCACTCCCTGGTGCCAGCCAGGCTGGTACAGGCAGACGCTTTTGCGCGCCTGCACATCCTCCGTGAGGGCAAGGTCCGTCAGCAGGCCCTCGGCCTGCTGCTGCATGGTCTGCTCTATCTGGCGTCGCTCCTGGTTGAGACTGTCCAGCTGCGCAGCGGTCTGCCGCGCCGCACTCATGTCCTCCGCCAGCAGACAGTTAATGCCAATGGTCATATCATCGAGGCGACCCGCGGCGTTCAGGCGCGGGGCTACGGCGAAGGCAAGGTCGGAGGCGACCAGGCGCTGCAGGGATCGCCCGGCAATCTCCAGCAGGGCACGAATGCCGGGGCGTGTCTCTCCCGCGCGTATACGCATCAGCCCCTGCTGGACGAGAATCCGATTGTTGCGATCCAGCGGCACCACGTCGGCGACGGTGCCCAGCGCGACAAGGTCGAGCACCTGCGCCAGTGACGGTGCAGAAAGGCCCTGGCGCTCAAACCAGCCCTGTTCCTGCAAGTGCCGGCGCAGCGCGGACATCACGTAAAAAATCACCCCCACGCCCGCCAGGTTTTTGCTGGGAAAACCACAGCCCGGCTGGTTCGGGTTCACAATCACATCGGCCCGTGGCAATTCGTCACCGGGCAGGTGGTGGTCTGTAACGAGGGTTCGAATGCCCAGCTCGCTGGCCCGGGCAACCCCCGCGATGCTGGAGATGCCGTTGTCCACTGTTACCAGCACCGCCGGGTTGCGCTGCCGGGCCAGCTCCACAATTTCGGGACTGAGGCCGTAGCCGTAGTCGAAACGATTGGGGACGAGGAACTCCACATCGGCCGCGCCCATGGCCTGCAGCAGGGACAACCCGACCGCGATGCTGGTCGCGCCATCGGCATCGAAATCCCCCACAAACAGTATTTTTTCGCGATGCAGCAGCGCAGAGGACAACAGCGCTGCCGCTTCGGGCAGGCCGAGAAACCCGGCAGGTGACAACAAATGGCTCAGGCCGAGGGCGAGGTCATCCGGGCTGCGCAGACCCCGGGTACTGAACACCTGTGCCAGCACCGGGTGTATGCCGGCGTCCTGCAGGCACGGGGGGCCCGGTTCGCGGCGGCGTAACTTCAAGCTGCCAGGTGACTTGCCATAAACTGCTGCAACGCTTCCAGCGAATTGGGCACCACGCTGAAGCGCTCCTCCCGCTGGAACAGGTCTGCAAGATGTGCCGGCAGCGACGCTTGCACGCCTGCGCCCGACGCCTCGATCGCGGCGGGGAACTTGGCCGGATGCGCAGTCGCCAGCGTGACCATGGGCACCGCCGGGTCGCGACGGCAGTCCAGTGCCGCCTGGAAGCCTATGGCCGAGTGCGGGTCCAGCAGGTATTCGCTCTCGCGATACACCCGGGCGATGGTTTCACAGGTCTCCTCGTCATTCACGCAGCGACTGGCGAAGAGGTCTCCCAGGCGTTTGCGCGCGCTGTCGCTGAGGGTTATGTCCTCGCTGGAAAAACGCCGCATCAAGTCTGCAATGACTGCACCGTCGCGGTCGTACAGGTCAAACATCAGTCGCTCGAAGTTACTGGATACCGTGATGTCCATGCTGGGAGACAGGGTCTGGAAAAGTTCGCTGCGCGCATAGCTGCCGGTGGTCAATATGCGGTGCAGCACATCGTTCCGGTTGGTGGCAATCACCAGCTGATCCACAGGCAGGCCCATATTCTTCGCCAGGTAGCCCGCGAATATGTCGCCAAAATTGCCCGTGGGCACTGAGAAAGACACCGGGCGGGACGGGCCACCCAGTGCCAGTGCCGCATAAAAGTAGTAGACAATCTGGGCCATAATGCGAGCCCAGTTGATGGAGTTTACCGCCACCAGGCTACGGCCCTCGGGCAGGAAGCTCTGGTCGGCAAAAGACGCCTTCACCGCCGCCTGGCAGTCGTCAAAGTTACCTTCCAGCGCAATATTGTGAATGGTATCGCCGGGCACCGTGGTCATCTGGCGCCGTTGCACCTCGGATACTCGACCGTGTGGGTGCAGTATGTAGATATCGATGTTGCTGCAACGCCGGCAGCCCTCAATGGCCGCAGAGCCCGTGTCGCCCGAGGTGGCACCCATGATGACCACCTTGCGGTGCTGCCGCTCCAGCACATAGTCCAGCAGGCGACCCAGCAGCTGTAGCGCGAAGTCCTTGAACGCCAGGGTGGGACCGTGGAACAGCTCCAGCACCCACTGGTTAGGCGCCAGCTGCTGAAGCGGTGCCACCGCGCCGTGCCGGAATACGCTGTAGCAGTCGTGCACGATGCCGCGCAGGTCCTCCTCCGGAACACAATCGCCGACAAAGGGCCGGATGATTTCCAGCGCCAGCGACGGATAGTCCATCCCGCGCATGGCGGCGATGTCCCGCTCGGTGTATACCGGCAGGCTGCGGGGCACGTACAGCCCGCCATCCTCTGCCAGACCCGCCAGCAACACTTCCTCAAAATTGAGCACGGCTGCCGACCCGCGTGTACTGATGTACTCCATTAGTCTTCAAGCGCCTCTACGCGAATCCGGGTAATAGCACCTTCCACCTCTGCCAGTGCCTCAATCTGTTGCTGCACCTGCACCAGGATTTTTTCCTGCACGCGACTGGTCACCATGATCACCGGAACCCGCGACTCGCCGGCCGCGGGCTCCTTCTGGATAAGTGCCTCAATACTGATCCCGGCGCGGCCGCAGATCGCGGTGACCTCAGACAGCACCCCGGGCTTGTCTGCCGCCAGCAGTCGTATGTACCAGGCGGTGGACACATCCTCCATACCGACTATAGGCTGCCGCGCCAGCGCTTCGCTGCGCACACCCAGCTCCGGTACCGGCAGTATCTGCCCCACGGCAAGGTTGCGCGCCAGGTCCACGATATCGGCGATCACCGCAGAGGCTGTGGGCAACTCGCCGGCGCCCGCCCCGTAGTAAAGGGTTGTGCCCACCGCGTCACCCTCCACCATGACGGCGTTTTTAACGCCGTCGACATGGGCAAGCAGCAGCTTCTCGGGCACCAGCGTAGGGTGCACCCTCAGCTCTATCCCAAGGTCGTTACGCCTGGCGATGCCCAGATGCTTTATGCGGTAGCCCAGTTCCCGCGCATACGCCACGTCTGCCGGTTGTAATGCTGTAATGCCCTCAGTGTAAACCTTGTCAAACTCAAGCGGCATGCCAAAGGCAATGGAAGCCAGAATAACCAGCTTGTGCGCGGCATCGATGCCCTCCACATCGAAGGTGGGGTCCGCCTCGGCATAACCCAGCGCCTGCGCCTCTGCCAGCACATCAGCAAAGTCGCGTCCCTTGTCGCGCATCTCGGTAAGAATGTAATTGCTGGTGCCGTTGATAATCCCGGCCAGCCACTGCACCCGATTGGCGGTAAGTCCCTCACGCATGGCTTTGATCACGGGAATACCCCCCGCGACGGCTGCCTCGTAACTCAGGCTGACGCCGGCTTCCGCGGCCTCGGCCAACAGCTCGTTGCCGTGCTCCGCAATCAGCGCCTTATTGGCGGTGACCACGTGCTTGCCGCGGGCGATTGCCCGCCGCACCAGCTCAAACGCGGTGTCGGTGCCGCCTATGAGCTCAATGAGAATGTCGACCCGGGGATCATCCACCACCTCGAAAATATCGCGGCTCACCGGCACACTGCCGGTCGGGCAATCCTCGCGATCGCGGCGCGCACCCACGCGCACCACGTCGACATGGCAACCGGCGCGGTCGGTGATATCCGGCGCGTGCTGCGCCAGCAGCCGGAACACCCCGCCGCCGACGGTACCCAGGCCGCAGATTCCTATGCCGATCGTCTTCATGCTCAAACCGTACCCAGTCCCTGATTGCTTACGCGGTTATACCGTCCTGGCGCAGCATTCGCTTGATACTGCGAATGGCCTGTCGGGTCCGATGCTCGTTTTCTATCAGACCAAACCGGACGTGGCCCTCGCCGTATTCGCCGAAGCCGACGCCGGGCGATACCGCGACCCTGGCCTCTTTCAGCAGCTTCTTGCTGAATTCCACGGATCCCATATCCCGGTAGGGTTCGGGAATGGGGGCCCAGACAAACATGGTGGCCCGGGGTGGTTCTACCGGCCAGCCGGCGGCGGCAAGTCCTTCGCACAATACATCGCGGCGGCGCTGGTAGATCAGACGGATCTCTTCCACGCAGGACTGGTCGCCCTCCAGCGCGGCGATGGCCGCCACCTGTACCGGCGTGAACATGCCGTAATCCAGATAGGACTTCATTCTCGCCAGGGCGCCTACGAGTTCGCGATTCCCGCAGCAGAAGCCCACGCGCCATCCCGGCATGTTGTAGCTCTTGGACAGGCTGAAGAATTCGACGGCAATATCCTTTGCCCCCGGCACCTGCAGGATAGAGGGCGCTTCATAGCCGTCAAAACACAGGTCCGCGTATGCCAGATCCTGAACCACCCAGATCCCATACTCTCTCGCCACCGCCACAACCCGCTCGAAAAAGTCCAGGTCCACGCAGTGGGTAGTCGGGTTGCTGGGGAAATTCAGCACCAGCATCTTCGGCGTCGGCCAGCTGTTGCGAATCGCCGTTTCCAGTTCATCGAAGAACAGCTGGTCGGTATGCATGGGCACGTGCCGTATATCCGCCCCCGAGATAACGAAGCCGTAGGGATGAATGGGATAGGAAGGATTCGGCACCAGGATGGTATCGCCAGGTCCGGTGGTCGCCAGCGCGAGGTGCGCCAGCCCCTCCTTGGAGCCCAGCGTGACAATCGCTTCCTGCTCCGGGTCCAGGGACACGTTGTAGCGCGCCTGATACCAGTTACAAATCGCCCTGCGCAGCCGCGGGATACCCTTGGACTGGGAGTAGCGGTGCGTATCGCCGCGCTGGGCAGTCTCGATCAACTTGTCGACGATGTGCTGCGGCGTGGGCTGGTCCGGGTTGCCCATGCCGAAATCGATCACGTCTTCCCCGGCCGCTCGCGCCTGCTGCTTGAGTTCACCGATAATGTTGAAAACGTATGGGGGGAGGCGCTCAATGCGCTGAAATTGCTGTTCCACGGCGGGCCGGCTGCGTCAATAAGCCGGCCACATTACTGGCGCCCGCTGCCCCTGTCAACGCGCACGAATCGGCATGGGTAACAACCCGCTGCCAGGGGCTGCGCCCCCGGCCTAATCCAGTCCCAGGCGCGCCGCCAGCTGTGGTGCGGGCACGTAGCCACCCAGCAATTGGCCGTTCTCGAATACCAGTGCAGGCGTGCCCTGGACGCCCGCCTTTTCGCCCAGGATCATCTGTTCCGCCACCGGGTTGCCGGGGCAGACATTGTCCGGAATGCTGCGCTTGTTCTTGAGCTGCGTCAGCGCGGCCTGCCGATCGTCCGAGCACCAGGCGCTGGCGATCTTGCGGTAGGCGGCGCCGCCCACCCCATCCCGCGGCCAGGCGAGGTAGCGCACCCGAATTCCCATGTCGTTCAGGGTGGGAACCT
Organism: Halieaceae bacterium; assembly: GCA_036353375.1. Lineage (GTDB taxonomy): Bacteria > Pseudomonadota > Gammaproteobacteria > Pseudomonadales > Halieaceae > JANQIO01. Next base: position 6,306 of record JAZBPS010000191.1, read on the forward strand.
CGCTGTGGAATTTCTGGCAGTAAAAGCAATCGACGTCGGTGAAGACCGAAACCGTGGCGCGAACCTCGCCCTTCGGCTCAAACACGATCATTTCCTCTTCCGGCACACCGGCCAGCAATTCCACGCGCTGCGCGCGCCGCTTGTCCTCGGACAGGTTGGCTAAACCGCCCTGCCGCACGGCAAACAGATCGCCCAGCACGAAAAAATCCCCGGTGGCAGTGGTGTACAGCACCAGCCCCCCGCTCAAGGTGACCTCGTACAACCCCGGCGCCCCACTGGGGACAATCGACTCAATCGGCATATTCGGGTCGGCCTGGCTGAGCCGCGTTTCGATTATCTGTTCCGGGGTGGCCTTATCCAGCGCCTGGGCAACCCCGTGGGGCGCCGCCGCCAGGAACAGGCAGCTAGCAGCAAGGGAGAGCCATGCGCGGCTGCGCGTCAGTGATGTCATGGGGGTTATTCCTTATGAATGCGGGAACAGTAGCGGGTTCTATTAGAGTCGGCAATGTGCGGGAGGTTCCCTCACTAGCCCCGGGGGTGGTGCTCGCTGTGCAGGGATTTCATGCGCTCCCTGGCGACATGGGTGTATATCTGGGTGGTACTGAGATCGCTGTGACCCAACAAGAGCTGTACCACACGCAAATCGGCGCCGTGGTTGAGCAGGTGCGTGGCAAAGGCGTGGCGCAGCGTATGCGGCGACAGCCGGCTGCGAATGCCCGCGCGCTGGGCGTAGTGCTTGATCCGATACCAGAAAGCCTGACGGGTGAGAGGCCCGCCGCGCCGGGTGACAAACACGTGGTCGCAGGGCACCTCACCGAGCAGCTCCCGCCGCGGTCCGGCCAGGTACTTGCGCAGCCAGGACAGCGCCTCCTCGCCCATGGGTACCAGCCGCTCCTTGCCGCCTTTCCCGATAATGCGCACCAGCCCCTGGTTCAGGCCCACCTGCGCCATTTCCAGACCCACCAGTTCGCTCACCCGCAGGCCGCAGGCATACAGCAATTCCAGCATGGTGCGGTCGCGAAACTCCAGCGCGTTTGCAAGGTCCGGAGCGGTCAGCAGGCGCGTGACTTCTGCCTCGCTGAGACTCTTGGGCAGGGGGCGGCCCAGTCGAGGGCTCTCAATGTCCAGGGTAGGATCCTGCCCAAGCCTGCCTTCCCGCAGCTGGTAGCGGTAAAAAATGCGCAGACAGGAAAGCAAGCGGGCACTGGAACGCGCCTGGTAGCCCCGGGACAAGCGCCAACCCAGGTAGGATTGCAAGTCAGACGCACTGGCGTCCAGCAGGCCGGCCCCGGACTGCTTCGTCAACCAGTCTGCATATTGCTGCAGGTCGCGACGGTAGGAGGCCAGGGTATTCTCCGCCAGACCTTTTTCCATCCACAGCGCGTCGAGGAATTGCTCGATATCGGCAGTGGCAGCGGACACAGCGCTACTCAGTAAAGGCCACGAAAAAGGGGTGCCGATGGCACCCCTTGGTAGACCGCGACAGGCTTCACGCCTTCGCCAGCTTTTCCTTGATACGCGCTGCCTTACCGGACAGCTCGCGCAGGTAGTACAGCTTGGCCTGGCGCACGTCACCGCGACGCTTGACTTCAATGGCCTCGACCAGCGGGCTGTAGGTCTGGAAGGTGCGCTCCACACCCACGCCGTGGGAGATCTTGCGCACGGTGAAGGCAGAGTTCAGCCCACGGTTACGCTTGCCTATAACGACACCCTCGAAGGCCTGCAGACGCTCGCGGTTGCCCTCTTTCACCTTGACCTGCACAACGACGGTGTCGCCGGGGCCAAAGGCCGGGATTTCCTTTTCCATCTGCTCGGCTTCAAGCTGAGAGATGATGCTGTTGTTGCTGCTCATTGCTGAACTCCTGTGATACACGCCGGTTCTTGCGAACCATTCTGAAACTGTGGCGGTGCTGGCTATGCCCGCCCGTCACCCGCCGGTTCAATCGCTGCGCGCAATTCGCGCAGCATACTGTCTTCTTCCTCTGTCAGCACGCGCCCCTCCAACAAGTCGGGGCGCCGCTGCAGTGTTCGCGCCAGCGCCTGCTGCAGGCGCCAGCGCCGGATCTCCTCATGGTTGCCGCTCAACAATACCTGCGGCACCCGGCGGCCCTGGTATTCCTCGGGCCGCGTATAGTGCGGGCAATCCAGCAACCCGCTGGCGAATGAGTCCTGGGCCGCCGACTGCTCGTGCCCCAGCACACCGGGCAGCTGTCGGCAGACAGCGTCCAGCAATACCATCGCCGGCAACTCACCACCGCTGAGGACGTAGTCACCAATCGACACTTCCTCGTCCACCTCGGACTCGATGAAACGCTCATCGACGCCTTCATAACGCCCGGCTACCAGCACCATCTGCTCCAGCGCTGCCAGTTCCCTGACCAGCGTCTGGTCCAGCGGCCGGCCCTGGGGCGACAGGTAGATCGTGCGCCGCCTGCTGCGGTCTGCAACCTCCGCGGCAACGCCCCCGCCAGCCTCGTCCAGCGCCTGCCTGGCCTGCTGCAATGCAGCAACCAGGGTGTCCAGCTTCATCAGCATCCCCGGACCGCCGCCGTAGGGCCGGTCATCGACGCTGCGGTGCCGGTCCAGGGCGTGATCTCTGGGGTTGGCGAACAGCAGTTGCAGCTGCCCTTCGCCGACCGCCCTGCCGGTCACACCAAACTCCGTGAGGGCCCTGAACATCCCGGGGAACAGGCTGACCACGGCCACCTGCACCCCTAGAACTCCGGATCCCACTCGACGCGAACAACGCCCGCGTCGAGGTCTACCTGTTTGACAACGTCTCCCCAAACCCAGGGAATCAGTCGCTGTCGCGCCTCAATAGCCGCGCTGCATATACCGGCCGGCTCAACCACCAATACGTCGTTGGCACCCGTTTCCATCAGCGATTCCACCCGGCCCAGGCAGAACTCGCCACATTCAACCACGAGTCCCTGCAGCTGATGCCAGTAATACTCGCCCGGCGCCAGTGCGGGTAGCGCCTCCCGCGGCAGGCCAATCTCACTGCCGCGCAGCGCTTCTGCTGCGTCGCGGGTGTCCACGCCCACGATCTGGCCGATCAATCCCTTGCCGTGCCGCTTGCCCTGCCGAAACGCCAGTGCCTGCCAGTCCTGTTTCTTGCTCGCGCCAGGGGGTCTGATGCGGCAACCCTCCAGCTTGAACAGGTCCTCTGCAACCTCGGTGTAAGAGCGCAGTTTGACCCAGCCCTTGATGCCGTAGGCACCCACCACCTCGGCGACTACCAGAAGGTCCGTCAGTTCATCCGCAGTCCCAGCGGACACGCTGTCCGTCCTGTGCTCAACGGGCTTGTCAGACGGCCCCATCATTGATTCCATATCGGTCGCCCTGCGCTGCCCGCCGAAACCGCCCGGCAGCTGCCAGTGCGCCCTGCGCCAATCAGGCTGCGGCCTGCTCCTTGCGGGCCTGCTTCACCAGAGAAGCAACACGCTCGCTGAGCTGTGCGCCCTGACCAACCCAGTAGTCAATGCGATCGCTGTCCACGCGCAGCCGCTCTTCCTGGCCGCGGGCGATAGGATTGAAGAATCCCACGCGCTCGATGAAACGTCCGTTGCGTGACCGACGGCTGTCAGACACCGTCAGGTGGTAAAAGGGGCGCTTTTTAGAGCCTCCCCGGGCTAGACGAATAGTTACCATGCTGTTAACAAAATCCTTAAAATTACGTAAAAATATTCAAAAACCAGGCTAAAACCCGCAATAACCGACATCTTCAGACGGTCGCCTTCCGCTGCTGCTCCCTGCCTGCCGAGCATCAGCCCGACGCATCTACACGAGCAACGGACGCAGGCGCACACCGCCCGGTTCCGGAAAAGGCGCGTACTATACGTGAAAGGGGGTGCTAATAAAAGCCCTGCCTCGGGCCGTTATCGCAGGAAAAAACTTGGCTAATTAGGCACTTAACGCGGGGGCTGTCGCGGGCTGCAGGCGCCTCGCCCATCCCGCCAGCGTGCTCTCCGCAGGTCTACCTGAACGGCGGCATCCCCGGCGGCGTGCCGCCCCCACCGCCCATGGCGCCACCCAGCCCGCGCATCATGCGCTCCATACCACCGCCTTTCATCTTCTTCATCATCTTCTGCATCTGCTTGTGCTGCTTCAGCAGGCGATTGAGGTCCTGCACCTGCGTGCCCGACCCGGCGGTTATGCGTCGCTTGCGCGAGCCCTGGATGAGTTCAGGGCGGCGCCGCTCCTCGGGCGTCATGGAGTTGATCATCGCTTCCATGCGGCCGAACTGCTTCATGTCCATATTCTGCTGGGCGGCCTGCGCCAGCCCGCCCGCACCGGGCAGCTTGTCCAGCATGCTGCCAATGCCGCCCATATTGCTGATCTGCTGGAGCTGGTCGCGAAAATCCTCGAGATCGAAGCGCTTGCCCTTCTTGACCTTCTGCGCGAGCTTCTCGGCCTTGCGCTTGTCGATTTTCTGCTCCGCTTCCTCGATCAGGGACAGTACGTCGCCCATACCGAGAATGCGCGAGGCAAGCCGGTCCGGATGGAAGGGATCCAGCGCATCGCTCTTTTCCCCCACCCCCAGGAACTTGATGGGTTTGCCGGTGATGGCGCGAACTGACAGCGCCGCGCCGCCCCGCGTGTCGGCATCCACCTTGGTGAGAATCACCCCGGTGAGCGGCAGGGCTGCGTTGAAGGCCTGTGCCGTGTTGGCCGCATCCTGACCGGTCATGGCGTCTACCACGAACAGGGTTTCCACCGGCTCAACGGCGCGATGCACGTCGGCAATTTCCGCCATCATGGCATCGTCTATCGCCAGGCGACCCGCCGTATCCACCAGCAGCACATCGGCGAACTGCACGCGGGCGGTGGCCAATGCCTCGCGGGCGATATCCACCGGTTTCTGCGAGGGATCACTGGGAATGAAGCCCGCTCCCACTTCGGCTGCCAGGGTTTCCAGCTGTTGTATAGCGGCGGGCCGGTAGACGTCCGCGCTTACCACCATGACTTTTTTCTTTCCCCGCTCCATAAGGTGCCGCGCCAGCTTGGCAACCGATGTGGTTTTACCGGCACCCTGCAGGCCCGCCATAAGCACCACCGCGGGCGGTGTGGTATTCAGCTTGAGACTTTCATTGCTGGAGCCCATAACGGCTTCCAGCTCGGCCTGCACGATCTTGATAAAGGCCTGGCCGGGGCTGAGACTGGCCGCCACCTCGGTGCCCACGGCACGCTGGCGCACCCGCTCCACAAAATCCTTGACCACAGGCAGCGCCACATCGGCTTCCAGCAGCGCCATGCGCACCTCGCGCAGCGTCTCCTGGATATTGTCTTCGCTGAGTTTGGCCTTGCCGGTGATCTTGCGCAGGCTCTGGGACAGGCGTTCGCTGAGGTTGTCAAACATAAACTGACTCGCTTTGGGCGTTATCGACACTGCCGTTCCGGCTTGACCGCCGGGCAGGTCGCTTGCCTTCACTTCGGCAAATGGGTACAAAGGCGGAAGTATACGCCAAGCGGAAATTCAAGCCCAAATGCCCAGCGCCGTTGTTGCAGCCTGCCTGTATATCGCTGTCAGTGTGCTTCAGGGCCGCCGCGCTGCACATCGCAGTGACGCCAGCGCCCTTCCCCTCTATTCATTGGCCGTTGTTGCCCTGGTGCTGCACGGTTATGCCGCTTTTTCCGGGATGCAGACACCGGAAGGCGTCAATTTTGAATTGCTGCACGTGATGTCGCTGATTTTCTGGCTGATTAACATCACGCTGCTGGCCAGCCTGAGCTGGCGACCGCTGCAGAACCTGATGGTGATCCTGTTCCCGCTGTCAGCTGTTGCAGCGCTGGCCGCCGCCTTCAACCACAAGACCACCCTGGTATCCGGCCACTTGTCCGGCGGCATGCTGATCCACATCGGGGTGTCCGTGCTGGCGTACGCGGTGCTCACCATTGCCGCCTGCCAGGCGGCCACCATTGCCTACCAGGACCGGCAGCTGCACCGCCGACAGACCCGGGGCCTTGTCACCCTGTTACCGCCCCTGCAGCTGATGGAGACCATGCTGTTTGAAATCGTCTGGGTGGGGCTGGCGCTGCTCACGCTGGCCATCGGTACCGGCCTGGTTTTTATAGAAGACATGTTTGCCCAGCACCTGGTGCACAAAACGGTGCTTTCCCTCAGCGCCTGGTCCCTGTTCGCAACACTGCTGTGGGGCCGCCATTTCCTGGGCTGGCGCAGCCAGGTGGCTGCGCGCTTCACCCTGGGTGGTTTTGCCGTGCTCATGCTCGCCTACGCCGGCAGCAAATTTGTGCTGGAGACGCTGCTAAGCAATGGATAAGCCCTCGCCGGCCAGCGCGGGCCGCAGTCCTGCGGCCCGCCACACCGGAGTGAACACCTCTTGAACGACGCACCGCTGGGCCTGCTGTTTACGCTTCTTGGCGTGCTGATTCTGCTGTCTGCGTTCTTTTCAAGCTCGGAGACGGGCATGATGGCGCTGGACCGCTACCGCCTCAAACACCTGAAGGAACAGAATCACAGCGGCGCGCGCCGCGCCAGCAGGCTGCTGAAGCGGCCCGATCGCCTCATCGGCCTGATCCTGATCGGCAACAATCTGGTGAACGTACTGGCCGCGGCTATCGTCACCATAATCTCTATTCGGCTGCTGGGTGACGCCGGTATTGCCGTGGGGTCGCTGATCCTTACCCTGATACTGCTGGTGTTTGCGGAGGTCACACCCAAGACCATCGCCGCGCTGCATCCAGAGCGTATTGCCTTTCCCGCCAGCCTGATTCTCGGGCCCATGCTGAAATTGCTCTATCCCGTGGTGTGGATGGTGAATGGCATTACCAACGGCCTGCTGCGCATTCTCGGCTACGATCCGCGGGGCGGCAGTGAAGCGGGTCTCACCAGCGAGGAACTGCGCACCATCGTCAACGAATCCAGCCACATGATTCCCGACACCCACCAGGGCATGCTGCTGAACATACTGGAGCTTGAAAAAGTTACCGTCGACGACATCATGGTGCCGCGCAACGAGGTCTATGGACTGGACCTCGACGATGAGGACGAGATCCTGCTGGAGCGCATCCAGAACAGCGAGTACACACGGCTGCCGGTGTACAATGAGGACATCAACAACGTTACCGGCATTCTCCATATGCGCCGCGCCAGCCGCTTTATCAGCACAGCCGGCCTGGACCGCGGGAAGATGCTGCAGGCGCTGGAGAAGCCCTACTTCGTACCGGAGGGAACCCCGCTACACACGCAGCTGCTGAATTTCCAGCACCAGAAACTGCGCATCGGCGTGGTCGTGGACGAGTACGGCGAAGTCATGGGGCTGGTGACACTGGAGGACATCCTCGAAGAAATCGTCGGCGAGTTCACCTCCAACCTCGCGGAAATCGCGGGTGATATCTTTCCCCAGTCCGACGGCAGCTTCATCATCAACGGCAGCGCCACCATCCGCGATATCAACAAGGCCCTGCAATGGTCGCTGCCCACCGAGGGGCCCAAGACCCTCAACGGCCTGCTGCTGGAGCTGTTGGAGTCGTTCCCCCAGGGGAGCACCGGCGTGCGCATTGACGACTACTGCATGGAAATCATGGATCTGCAGGATAACGTTATACGGCAGGTTCGCGCCTTCTCACGCGAGAACGCCCAGGCCTGAGCACAGCGACCTGACTAGTCACCCCCGACGGGCTGCAAACCGGCGGCAAAGCGCGCAGCGTTGTCCACGTAGTGGTCCGCATTGCGCGAAAAAAACGCCTGCTGCTCCTCGCTCAATTCACGCTTTATCTTCGCCGGCGAGCCGACCACCAGGCTGCCGTCGGGGATCTCCATCCCCTCGGGTACCAGGGAATTTGCGCCGATAACACAATTGCGGCCCACCTTTGCACCATTGAGCACTACCGCATTGATGCCCACCAGCGTACCGTCCCCGATGGAGCAGCCGTGCAGCATCGCGTTGTGACCCACCGTCACATTGGCGCCGATATGCAAGGGAAAACCAGGGTCAGAGTGCAATACGCTGCCGTCCTGTATGTTGCTGCGAGCGCCGATGACGATGGGCTCGTTGTCGCCGCGAATAACAGCACCAAACCAGACACTGCTGCCGTCTCCCAGATGGACAGCGCCCACCACCGCGGCCGTGGGCGCAATAAAGTGCCCCCCGCCTTCCAGAACAGGTGCCGTGCCATCCAGACTGTAAAGCATATCGCTCTCTCCCAGTTTCAGTTTTGGTAACAGGCGCAGGTGCCGCTAGCGGCCGCGCCAATATGCGTCCAGCTTGATACCCGCGTCGAAGCCAGCATTGACGAGCATCACCAGCATCGCGGCTGTGACGCCCCAGATACGGTGTGTACGCCACTGGTAACAGGGTACCAACCGCTGTCGCCCCCCGTACTCAAAGGGCTCGAATTCAAGTTTCTGCCGATCTGCGAAGAACGCCACCGGCACTTCGAAGAGCAGATCCAGTTCCTCAGGGTTCGGCGTCAACTGCACCGCGGGATCCAGCCGGGCGACGCAGGGCGTAACTTCGATGCCGCTGCGGGTTACGAGGGGGCGCAGGGCGCCCAGGGGCTCCGCCGCCTCCGGCGGCAGGCCGGTTTCCTCCATGGCTTCACGCAGCGCCGTATCCCAGACGCTGTGGTCCTGCGCTTCGCACTTTCCGCCCGGAAACGCGATCTCCCCCGCATGCAGTCGCAGGTGTCCGGCGCGCTTTGCCAGCACCACCCGCGTGTCCTCCGCCGCTTCCCGCAGCGGCACCAGCACCGCAGCCTGTGTCAGGCCGGAGGTTGCGCAGGGCTGCGTCTCCTGCGCGAGGCTATCGCGCAGACGCTGCGCCAGACCGGCGGCGGTACTCAGGCGATCTCTACCTTGAGCAGGTCGAACGCCGGCTCTTCGTAGGGGTGCGACGCCCGCAGCGCCGCAACCACCGCTGCAACGTTTTCCTCTGCACACACCATCTCTATCCGGTACTCCGGGACCCGGGTCAGTTTGCCGCTGTCTCCAAGAAACGGGTCGCTGTTCTCGCCGGGCCGAAA
>JAZBPS010000466.1:0-1460 GCA_036353375.1 Halieaceae bacterium
CTAGGATTTGGATATGGAAACTTAAAAGACAACAAAATGGAAACCTTAGCGGATAAAGGAAACGGGGTTTATTACTACATTGATTCCGAACTAGAAGCACGAAAAGTCTTTGTCGAAGAACTAGGAGGAACACTAGTTACTGTCGCAAAAGATGTTAAATTGCAAATTGAGTTTAACCCATTAACGGTAAAGGGATACCGTCTAATCGGATATGAAAACAGATTGTTAAACTATGAAGATTTTGATGATGATACGAAAGATGCAGGGGATATGGGAGCAGGACATGAAGTAATCGCATTTTACGAAATCATCCCAGCAAGTAGTGACGAAGTCGTTGACACAGAAGAATTTGAGCAACCAGAAGAACTAAAATACGACGGGACAAATCATCCAGATGAGCTTATGACTCTATCACTACGCTATAAAGATCCAGAATCTTCAACCTCACAGTTAATCGAACACATCACGTATGTTACCGACAAAACCGACACACCAAGTGAAGCATTCCGTTTCGCCTCCAGCGTTGTCGAGTTCAGCTTGGTACTTCGCGATTCGCAGTTCCAAGGTGGAGCATCCTTCACATCCGTTATCGATCGTGCATCTAATGCACTTGGTACCGATGAACAAGGATATCGTGCACAGTTTATTGAACTCGTACAAGCTGCAATGCAACTCTATAGTGATTTGGAAGATTAATTGTGACAAACTAAAAAGACCATAACTGGTCTTTTTTTGCTATTTGCATGTTATAATGGAGGACAAGGAGGTGATTCTATGTTTTTAGCTACAAATATTGCGTTTGTCTTAGCGTTTATATTCTATATTTTATCCATACTTATTCACGTATTAGTGATAAAGAAAGTCATACCATATCATTATGTTAACGGAGGACGAAGCACTTCATATGAGGAACAAAAAGATGTATCAGTTAAAAGTATCGCAGTTTTATTGGTATTGTTCCTATTTGTTATAATAGGGCTGGTGTTTCCATCCACAAAAGAATCCTTCTTGTATATGATTATTGGTTTTACTCTTACTGCCTTTTTTATGTTTGGCACGATCATGCAATTACTTGGTTCTCCGTTTGAACGCTATCTGGTTTCAATTATCAATCTACTCGGTGTTCTAGCACATCTTGGACTCGCTTTACATTACTTTGTCTAGAGAGTGGATGCTTGATGAAAACTTGTCCTAACTGTCAAGAGCATCTTTCCATGTGTTCAAGACTTGGTTTACGATTATATAGCTCTAGAGGTGCAGGTGTTTCAACCGCTATTAAATGCCCCCATTGCGACTATTGGCTACGAATGAGAAGCATGCACGGGATTCGCATGAGTATTTTTTCAGTAGGTGTTCTGTTTGCAGGATTTCTTTTACAGGTTCATATAATTATTGTATTTTTGTCCCTTCTCACTACAATCGTATTATTTCGACTATTCTCAACATATGAAACGTACAAA
>JAZBPS010000192.1:0-8086 GCA_036353375.1 Halieaceae bacterium
CGCCCATCGGGGTGATCGAACCCGGGCTGGTGGCGGCGCAGCGATTCACCTGGCAGCGCACCGTTAACGGCACGCCCGTGATTACCGTGATCGTCAACTGGTTCATGGGCGAGGATCACTTCGATACTGGCTGGACCTTCGGCCCGGGTGGCGAGCGCTTTGAGGTGGAGGTGACAGGCGACCCCAGTGCCCATGTAACCTTCCACGGCTGGCACCCCGAGAGCGTGGCCGCCGGCCTGGAGCGAAACCCGGGCATTGTCGCCACCGCCAATCACGGGGTGAGTGCCATCCCCTACGTGTGTCGCGCCGAGGCGGGCATCAAGACCTACCTGGATTTGCCGCTGATCGCCGGGCGGGCCGCGCCGAAACTTTCTGCGTCGTAACCGCCCTGTTGTGTTGCCCCGCAAAGCAACAATGCAACAGGGCTGATCGCCGCGCCTGGTCTCCAATGGGTTTGCTCGCGGGCCTGCCGCCTGTACAGGCGGCAGCCGTTCTGTTTCAGTAACGTATCCACAGTAGTGCAGGGGGTATGCGCGATGAGTAGCCGTATCGAGAAGGACTCTCTGGGGCAGATCGAGGTACCCGGTGATGCACTGTACGGTGCACAGACCCAGCGTGCGGTGCATAACTTCGCCGGGATGGCCCGTCCGATGCCGGTTGCATTGATCCACTGTCTGGCGCAATTGAAGTCTGCGGCCGCAGAGGCTAACGCGCAGTGTGGTGCCATTGACCCGGCTATGGCGCAGGCGATCCGCGCGGCGGCGTCTGCCGTCGCCAATGGTGACCACGATCAGGAATTCCCCGTTTCGGTATTCCAGACCGGCTCCGGTACCAGCACCAACATGAATATGAACGAAGTGCTGGCCCGGCTGGCGGGCGAGGGCGTGCATCCCAATGATCACGTCAACTGCAGCCAAAGCAGCAACGACATTATTCCCAGCGCCCTGCAGGCCACGGTGGCCAAAGCAATCAGTGGACAATTGCTGCCCGCCCTTGAGCACGGCGCCGGTGTGATTGCGCAGCGGGCGGATGAACTTGCCGATATCTGCAAGACCGGGCGGACCCATCTGATGGACGCCATGCCAGTAACCCTGGGCCAGGAATTGGGCGCCTGGGTCGCACAACTCGAGGACTGTGCACAGCGGCTCAGGGAGCTGATGCCCCGTCTCTGCGCGCTACCCGTCGGCGGTTCCGCTGTGGGCACAGGCGTGAACGTGCCAGATGGCTTTCCAGAGGCGGTGGTTGTCGAATTGTCTGGATTGCTGGGCCTTAGCTTCCGCTGCGCGGACAACCGCTTTGCCCGTATGGCCTCCCAGGATGTGGCTGTAGAGGCGTCGGGTTGCCTGCGCGCGGTTGCGGTGTCCCTGTCGAAGGTGAATAACGATCTCCGCTGGATGGGCTCGGGCCCGTTGGCCGGGTTGGGAGAGATCAGCTTGAAGCCGCTGCAGCCGGGTTCTTCCATCATGCCCGGCAAGGTAAACCCGGTGCTGCCGGAAGCGGTGTTGATGGTATGCGCCGAGGTCATCGGCAACGACGCGACGGTGGTGCAAGCGGGCACCAGCGGCAACTTCCAGTTGAACGTGATGCTGCCGTTGGTGGCGGATAAGCTTTGCACCAGCATCGCATTATTGACCGGCGCGCTCACGGCCACAGCGGAAACCGTGCGCGACTTCTCGGTTCATGAAGAGACGCTGCGGGCGGCGCTGGCGCGAAACCCCATGCTGGCGACAGCATTGAACACGCGCATTGGTTACGAGGCGGCCACCGAGATCGCCAAGCGCAGCTATGCAGAACAGCGCCCGGTACTGGACGTGGCGTTGGAGTGCACCGGGATTGCGGAGGAGGAGCTGCGCGACCTGCTGGACCCCCGGCGTCTCGCCGGCGTTCTCTGACGCCGTTCCAGTCGCCATACTGGACCACCCACTGCGCTAGCGAACTTGTGCTGCAGTCCCTGCCTGTGCCGCTAGCGCCCGGGGTTTCGATGCTTAGTTTCGGAGCCCTTCTGATGGTCGACATGGTGCACAGCGCACCGTGTCGGTGCGTCGGCGACATCCGGGCACAGCACAACTTCAAGATAATCTTTAACAGAGAGCAGGCGTGGCGCGACTCGCGCCGGCTTGGCACAGCTCTTGCTTTCTCGATCCTGATAACTGCTTTGCGGACCACGTGGTGTGGGGTCTGTGCAGGCTGCACAACACTGGAGGATCAATTAATGAAGAATGTATATCGACTTAGCGCGTTGACGCTCTCCGCACTACTGGCTTCCCTCGCGCAAGCGCAGGAGGCCAAGGATGCCAACGAAAGCGAAGGTGAGATGACGGTACTGGAGGAATTCATTGTCACCGAGCGAGACTCGGCACTGAAAGACTCCTTGCTACCAACTGAACGGCAGATTTCCGGCCTGTTCGGCGACACCACCAATATCCTCCAGGTGCCGCGGGCGGTAACCCTGCTGTCGCCGGCCATCATGGACCAGTTCAACATTGAAGATCTGTCCGACCTGAAGAAGGTGGCTGCCGGTACCCAGACCTACAACTACTACGGCCTCGCCGGTACGCCCGTTGTGCGTGGCGCCAAGGGCGGTACCTTCCTCAACGGTATGCTCAGGGCCTACCAGCGTAACGAGATGCCGCTGTCCTTTGGCTCGCTGGAAGCTATCGATATCGTCAAGGGCCCGGCCCCGGCGGATTTTGCGCCTACCCAGATCGGCGGCTTCGTTAACCTGATCCCGAAAAGCCCGTTCTATGACGAGGCCTCTGGCTCGGTCACCCTGGACGTGGACGAGTGGGGCATGGAGCGTGTCACCGCGGATGTGGGTGCACCCTTCCTGCTGCCGGGCGACACGCCTGCGGCATTCCGCCTGTCACTGACCTCCCAGGATGGCGAGATGTACTGGGACGACGTCGATAACGACTACACCTCTGTCTATGCGGCCTTGAAATTCCAGCCGGCTGACGGTGTATCCGTATTCGTCGGCGGCGAATACTTTGACTTCCAGTCCAACGAGAACCCGGGCTGGAACCGGCCCACGCAGCAGGCCATCGACAACGGCCAGTACGTGATCGGTGAGCCCGCAGCGATGATTTCGCCGGAATGGCGCGGCACCCTGGACCGGAATGCCGTGGAGTTTCCCACGGCGGTTGGCATCAACCCCAGCCTGTTCTCACTGGGCATACCGGGTGATGTGGCGCGTGCGCGGATTCCCGACGCCGACCGGGCGAACATGCTTAACCTGAACAATGCGGCCGACCGCGCAACCCTCTATGACAGCTCTGGCAGCGACGCCTTCGGCAACCCGCTGCCTGCCGGCCTGGTGGCGACACTGGCCGCCAATGAGGCGACGCCGCAGGACACCTTTATCTACACCCAGGAGTATTTCGACAACGGCGGTGTAGTGCTGACCGACAAAATTGACGGCAGCACGGTGCTGGCGGACACCAGTGACTTCGCTGACTCAGAAGACCTGGTGTTGTTCGGTGACATCATCTTCAGCGGTAACCCCAGTCGAACCTACACGCTGAAGTTCCTGTACGAGGATCTTGAAACGTCAAAGCGTTCGTCCTACGGCTACGCTGTTGATACGGAGCAGACTGTTGCGTCCAGCAAGTTCTTCATGACCGATCGTGTCTTTATCCCCAACACCACCAGCACGGTGGGTGTGAACGTGCGGTACACCGACGCGCAGATCCTGCAGGACTTCTTCGCCGAGCCTTTCGCACGTCGCGACATTCTCAACCCGACCATCAATCCCAACACCGTGCTGCTGGTGGGTAACCAGGCACCTGTTGGTGGCCTGAACCTGTGGTCGCCGACCGCAGTGGGTGGCGCTAACGTGACATCTGAGCTCTGGCAGTACGCGGCCTATGCCACCTTCGAAACCCAGTGGACGGATCGCATCTCCTCTATCGCATCTATTCGCTACGAGTACGCCGACTTTGATATCGGCCTGCCCGGCGACGCGGAACGCGCAGCCCAGGATCCTGCCAATGCGGCGGCACTGGAAGCGCAGAGCGGTGATACCGATTACTTCAACTGGAGCTTCGGACCGAACATTCGCCTGTTCAACGAGGTGTACCTCTACGGCAGCTACCAGGAAGGCACCTCAATCGATCCCACCCAGGGTGGCGCGATCTTTGGCGAGCAAAACTTCGCTGAAAACGAGATGTGGGAAGCCGGCCTGAAAGGCAGTTTCCTCGACGGCAAGCTGTACGGCGCGATCTCGATCTACGAGTGGGAGCAGAGCCAGTTCAACGTCCGCGAGGGCCTGAGCGAATCCCTGGAAGCCGAAGGTCTGGAAATCGAGGTGACCTGGCAGGTTACGGACAACTTCACGGTCATCAGTTCCTGGACCGACCTGGAAGTGACCCGGAACGATCCGCTGGGCTTCCGCACCATTCCCATGTCCGAGCAGGACTGGGCGCTGTACGCGGGTGAGCTGACCAGCAACTTCTCCACCGCCAGCTTCGACGGTCGTGTGCGTGACTTCGACGTGCCGACCAACAACCCCGACCTGGTGTATCCGGGCCAGCCCCAGAAGACGTTCAAGCTGTTCGGCCTGTACTCCTTCCAGAACGGCTTCAGCGTGAACCTCTCCATGGAGTGGCAGGAAGAGTTCTACCTGGACTTCGACAACACCAAGGAACTGCCTGAGGCGACCATCTTCAACACCTCTGTGCGCTACAGCACCGACAAGTGGGAGATTGCCCTGGGCGTGGACAACCTGACCGACGAAGAGTACTTCCTGGGTGCTGACCCGATCTTCGGCGCGAACACGCTGGTGACCGCGGCACCGGAGCGGACCCTGCTCGGTTCCTTCAAGGTGATGTTCTGAGCCAGCGGTTGACGACACGACGTCGCTGGCTGTCTGACACAGCGACACTTCTGGCGGGGCTATCAGTAGCCCCGTCTCTTTTTGCGATGTCATCCAGTCCGTCAGGCCATGCAGGTGATTCCAACGCTGCGTCAGCTGACTCCCTGGAGATACAGCTGGACTGGGTGTTCAACGCGCAGTTCGCAGGGGTGCTGCTGGCACAGCACGCGGGTCTCTATAAGGCGCGGGGCCTGGATGTACAGGTCACACCCTGGCAGTCCGGCATGGCAGTGACCGACCGCGTGGCGAGCGAACCCGGCGTGGTTGGCTGTGCAGAGCAGAACCTCGTGCTCGCCGCACAGGCGAAGGGACAGCCGCTGGTCGCGCTGGCCGCCATGTTCCAGGATTCACCGCTGGCCTTGATGACGCTGCCGGACAGCGGTATCGAAAGCCTTGACGACCTGGCCGGACAGCCGGTGGGTGTGCACATCGACGGTGCGCAGGTGCTGGATCTGGTAATCGATACCCACTTTGATGCCAGCAACGGTCCGGTGGTTTCGCAGATTCGCCGCGAGGATAAATTCGAGCATCTCCTGAATGGAGATTTTGCGGCGGTGCAGTGCTATGGCGTTGATGAACCCATAGAGTTCGCCGCGCAAACCGGTATAGAGCCGCGGGTACTCTCTCTCAGCGATTACGGTCACGACGCCTACGCCCAGGTGATGTTTGCCCACAGGGAGCTGCTTGATAGCCGGCCGGAGGCATTGCAGGCGCTGCTGGCGGCGGTGTTTGAGGGTTGGCGCGTCGCGTCAGCAGAACCCAAAGCCTCGGCCAGGCTGTTAGTGGACAGCTTCGTTGACCCTGACGGCCACTACCATGATGTTGAGGGACAGACGCGCTCCCTGGCGCGGGTGCTGGACTACGTGAAAGGTGACCTGCCGATGGAAGCGCTGGGCGCGATCAATCCCCAGCGCTGGCAGCGCACCGCCGAGCAGTTCGCCGCCCACGGCATCATTCCGGCGGCGCCGCCCCTGGCGGACTCTCTGGCTGTGGGCTTCTGGCCGGCAGCGCCGTCCTGATCGGCGTCGACGCCTAGTAGGCGAACTGGTCCACGCGCGCCTGGGTTTGTGACAGGCCCTTGCCCCGCACGATAGTCGGGTCCAGCCAGGCGGCCACGGCATCCGGCTCCCAACCAAAACTGAAGTCCGCTGCCTGCAGTGCCGCCACCGGCAGCCACTGCCCGACGTTCGGTCCCGCCAGCCTGCCCTGGGCGACGGTGTAGCCATACACGCGGCTGACACCCTCCGGTTCCTTGAAGTCGCCGATATACGACAACCACGGTGTCTCGCCACCGATCTGCGTGCGCAGGTGCTGCTGCAGCGCGCCAATCACGTTGCCGTGATCCCAGTCGGCCATGGCCGTGTCCTCGCTGGCGTCGCCGCCGGGCAGTATCCACGTTTGTGCGCCGCTGGCGTCGGCGGGCAGGCACAGTATTTCAGGGCCATCCGGGCGCTGGCGCATGAGTACCGCCCGGGTCCTGCGGATGACCGGCTCGCCCTCGGTGGGGATGAGATAACGGTTTTCAGGCGACAGCGCTTCCTTCACCGCCGGGCTGTAGCGATACCAGCCCGTGGCCGGTGGCGCCGAGGCGGCGGCGTACTTGTTGAACAGGCCGACGCGATTGCGGTTTGAGGTGTTGGCCGGGGCGCGGTGCCACAGGTGCATGTTCATCAACAGCAGGTCGCCGCGTTTCAGGCCCGGGTCGATAAATGCGTCGTCGTCCGGTCTGATCGCCGGCGATACCTCACGACAGGGTGTGGCGCCTGCGCTGACCCGCTCGAGGCGGTGGGAGCCCGGTGCGACCTCCAGCCGTCCCAGTTCCTCGTCAAAGTCGGTGAAGGGTACCGTCGCGAACAGCCAGTTCATGGACGAGCCCACCGGGCGCCAGCGCTTGTAATCCTGGTGCGCCGGAATCCCGTGCCCCCCGGGCGTGCGGTCGTACATGACGTAGGCCGACAGCCTGGGTTCATCGCCCAGTAACTGTGCGACAGGGCCGACGATGCGGGGGTGTTCAATGATGAAAGCGAGGTCCGGGTCGGCAGGGCACTGGGTGGCGTAGGTGTAGCGGCCGGGCTCGGGAAAGGTGGGCGCGGTCGGCTCCAGTGACTTGTCCACCGGTGTCGCCCGGGCGAGACCTGCCTCCAGGCGCTGTATCTCCGCCTCGGCGATAGCACTGCGCAGGACCAGGTAGCCGTCGCGATCGTAGGCCCGTATCTGTTCCGAAGACAGCGCGTTATTCAAGGTGTGTCTGCCAATTCAATAAACCAGGCAGCAGCGTAGCGAAGCCGCTGTGTAAACTCAAAGCCGCCGTGCCCCGCGCGCTCACCTGGCCTCCAGCCCGGCCTACTGGAGCGGGTAGGTCATGAGCTTTTCCCCGGTGGCGGAGTGCAGGTGCAATACAGGCGGTTCACCCGGTGTCTGCTGCAGCATGCCGTAGACCCGCCCCGGGGTAACGATGCGCTGCCCGGGGATCACCCGCGAGGGCGAAGTGGGCTTGCGCGAGAAGGGCCCCAGTACCAGTTGTGTTAACCCGGGCGCGTGCTCTATCAGTGCAGTGTCCGAGCTGCCGGGCGCCGTCAGCAGTATCGGCCCGTGCCTGGCCTGCGCGCGCAGCTGCTTGATCAGCGCCCGGGATTCCGTCCGGTAGCTGTCCGTGCCCAGGGGCTCGCCCAGTGCCACCACTCTCAGGGGCTGCGTCTTGTTGGCCTCAAGCCCCTGCAGCAGCCAATCCAGCTGCGCGGGGCCGTAGCGCTGCTGGCCGTTTCTGTTGGTGAAGGCATCCAGTACAAACGCCGCCACGCCCCCCTGGGCGATGTGGTAGGAAAGATCCTGTGGGCTTGCGCGTCCCGCAACGGGCCAAAAGCGAGCAAAGGTCGCGCGCGCGGCCATGGGCAACGGGCGCCATCCGTTCACCGCCGATGCGCCCAGGTCATCCGCCCCCGGCGCTGCATACTGGGGTACGGTGGCCTGCAGCGACCGCAGGCCTTCCCAGTTGCGTGCCGCGGCGTAGCGTAAATCGTAGCCTGACAGCGAGCTGCGATCTGCGCCCCGCACCAGCGTGCTGTTGCCTACCCACAACATGGCTGTCGGGTCGAGAGCCTCGAGATGCTCGATCGCCTCATAACCCTGCACCGGTCGGTGGGGCGGGTAGACGGCGTCATCCACGGCATGCGCCCCCAGCAGGGCCCAGCGCTGCTCTCCGGCCTGATCACCCGC
>JAZBPS010000193.1:0-2159 GCA_036353375.1 Halieaceae bacterium
TGGCAGACATGCCCAGCTTCAGTCACTCGGGCGAATATATCGCCTACCTGGCAGGCCGTGACCTTTACCGGCTGCATCTGCCGTCCGGCAAACGGGAAAACATCTCGCCGCGAATGAGCTGGCGGATGGATGTACCGGATCAGCGCTGGGTGCTGCGCGCGGGGCGGCTGTTCGATGGCACCTCCAACAGCTATATCAGCAACGTCGACATCACAATCAACGGCCACCGCATTGAAACCGTTGGCCCGGTGGATCCGGACACGCCACTGCCGGTGAGAGATGCCAGCGACAGCACGGTGATTCCAGGTCTGTTCGAATCACATGCCCACATCGGCGACCACAACCTGAGCGAACAGCAGGGCCGGGCCTGGCTTGCTTACGGCATTACCAGCGTGCGCGATCCGGGTTCCAACCCCTATCTCGCCAACGAGCGGCGCGAGGCCTGGGACTCCGGTCGCCGGACGGGCCCGCGCACCTTTATTACCGGGCACAACATCGACGGCAACCGGGTGTACTACGCCGTGGCCGAGGGGATTACCTCGGACGCCCACCTCGAGCGCGCCCTGCAGCGCAGCCGTGAACTGGATGTCGATTTTATCAAGACCTATGTGCGCCTTTCCGACCGGCGCCAGCGGCGTGTCGTGGATGCTGCCCATGCCATGGGCGTGCCGGTGACCTCGCACGAGTTGCTGCCGGCGGCCGCCTACGGCGTCGACTACGTGGAGCACTTCACCGGCACCAGTCGCCGGGGCTACACCACCAAGATCAGCGAGCTGGGCCGCAGCTATCAGGATGTAGTGGACATACTGTCCGAAACGGGCATGGGTATAGTGCCCACCATGGTAGTACCAGGGGTGGTATTGACCTTCCGTGAACAGAACGATTTGTACAGTACTGAACAGTTCAACACCCTCTACGGCGAAGCCGCCAAGAAAAACTACCAGGACTTCATGAGCTTTTTTGGTCCAGGCAGTGAAGGCTATGTGGATGCCTACGGCGAACTATTGAGCAAACTGACCGAGCGCAAGGCGCTGGTGGGCACTGGCACGGATTCGCCTTTTACGCCCTTCGGCACCGGCCTCCACGCCGAGCTGCGGCTGTACCAGCGCGAAGGGCTGGAGGGCCACCAGATCCTGCAGGCCGCCACATTGCAGTCCGCCCGCATTGCCGGGGCAGCAAGGGACCTCGGCACAATTGAAGCCGGCAAACTGGCTGACATGGTCATTATCGAAGGCGACCCGCTGGCAGATATCAGCGAGATCACCCATATTCGCGGCACGATCAAGAATGGGCGCTATTACGCGCTGGAAGACCTTTTGTATCCTGGCAAGTAAAGATCTGTCTGGCCGGTAGCGGGCGGGAGAACTGCCACTGCATGTCCTGCGCTGCAAGCATATCCCGACAGACATACGCGGTATTTTCTTGAGAACCGCATCGCATTTTTCGTCACAAGTCCACAAATAGCAGGATTTGTGACGCATTTTTGACGCTTTCGTTTGCCCTTCTCTACAGCAAGAGTACCGTTGTGCCTTGAAAACATGGGGTATCCGGCCAATGCCCGGTCGCCCCGATACGCAATCGGAACAGGGTCATGAGCAGCAACGTCGCCTACAACGTCGTCATCAGCGGGGTTCTTCCCGGCAACAAGCCCCGCGCGGTCGCGCGCGCAGTGGCGCCCGTGCTGGGGCTACTGCCTGACGAAGCGATACACCTGTTCAACGGGGTGGGCCACACCGTTTTGCAACAGGCTGACCTGTCGGAGGCTGCAAGCTTCCAGGCCGAACTGAAAGCCCTGGGTGTCGATGCTTCAACCACGGTCTATCGCGAGAAGCCCGGTGCTGCGCGACCGGCCTCGCAGCCCGAAGCTGAGGCAGAGGTGCCCGCACCTATGCCTGAGCCTGTCGCGGTGCCGGCAGCAGACACGCCGGAGCCCACGGCCGATAAAGTCACTGATGAGGCTGAGCCTATACCGGCGGCCGACGGTGCGCAGATTGATGCGCCGGAAGAGCTACCGGCAACGGCGCAGGATGCCGAAGACGAGGTCGCGCTGGATGCGTCGCTGCTGGATGGCGCACCCGAACTGCCCGAGACCATCCCCCCGGTGCAGGCACCGGAACCGGAAGAGGCCCCCGGGGCCGAACCTGCAGCGCCGCCCGCAA
>JAZBPS010000467.1:0-1894 GCA_036353375.1 Halieaceae bacterium
GGCATCCTGGGATTTGCGGAGTTATTAAGCGAACCTGACCTTTCCGGCGAGGAAAAATCAAAATACATTGGTGTGATCATGAAAAGCGGGCAAAGGATGCTCAACATTATCAATGATTTGATTGATATTTCCAAAATTGAAGCCGGGCAAATGGAACTGGTGGTTTCAAACACAAAAGTTAATGAGCAACTGGATTTCCTGTACACATTTTTCAAACCTGAAGCCGAATCAAAATCAATTAAGTTTAACTGCAAAAAAGGGCTGGGTGATAACGAATCAAACATCATTACCGACAAGGAAAAACTTTACGCAATCCTCACCAACCTGCTGAAAAACGCCATGAAATACACCCATGCCGGCGGAGTGGAATATGGATACAGCCAAAAAGGTGAGGCCGGAAAGCCTGTGCTGGAATTCTTTGTGAAAGATACCGGAATTGGCATTGCCCCAGATAGACAGCAGGCTATTTTTGAGCGGTTTGTGCAGGCCGACCTTCAAATTTCCAAACCCTACGAAGGCGCCGGACTTGGACTGGCCATCACCAAAGCTTATTGTGAAATGCTGGGCGGAGACCTCTGGGTAGAATCGGAACCCGGGAAAGGATCAATCTTCCGTTTTACCATTCCATACCAGGTTAAGCAAAAACCGGTAACTAACAAACCGTCACAAAAATCCATTGGAATCTCAGAAGAAAAACTGGCCAAATTGAAAATCCTGGCTGTGGAAGATGATGAAACTGCTGATATATTCCTTACCGAAATACTGGAGGGCAAATGCAGGGAACTGCTTCATGTAAAAAACGGCGAAGAAGCCATAAAAACCTGTAAAGCAAACCCTGACATCGACCTGGTGCTGATGGACATTAAAATGCCGGTGATGGATGGCTATACAGCCACCCGTGAAATCCGGAAATTCAATACAAAAGTCATCATCATCGCGCAAACAGCCTATGCGCTTGCCGGCGACAAGGAAAAAGCAATCGCGGCCGGATGTAATGATTATATTGCCAAACCCATAAAGAAACTTGAACTCTATAACTTATTAGGCAAACATTTTTAAGAAAAAAAACATGAAAAACAACGAAACTATAGCCGATCAACTGGCCAAAACCCAGGAAGAACTTAATAGTTATAAAGCGCTATTTAACAATACTTTTAATCAGGCTTCGGTAGGAATGGTACAGGCTTCGCCCGATGGCGCCTTACTGAGGGTAAATAATAAGTTTTGTGAAATTATTGGTTACCCGAGGGAGGAAGCCCTGAAACTTACCATCGAAGATATAACCCACCCTGATGATATAGGGATGGATCATGGTTTTATGAAAAAAACCCGATCAGGAGAGATTGATAATTATTCCATGGAAAAGCGCTATATCAGGAAAGATGGCAGCATTGTGTGGGTAAATATTTATGTATCAATAATACGCCATGAGGATGGAAAAACAAAATATGCAACCGCTGTTGTTACCGACCTGTCGGACATCAAAAATGCGGAGCGGAAACTTGAGGAATCCCACGATCGCTATGCACTGGCCATGGACGCAACCCAGGATGGTATCTTCGACTGGAACCTGGTCACCAACCAAATCTATTATTCCCCCAACTGGAAAAAAATGCTGGGTTATGAAGACCATGAGCTCCCCAACGATTTTTCAATCTGGGAAACACTAACTGAACCGGAAGATGTGAAAAAATCCTGGGAAATGCAGCAGGAATTAATCAACAAAAAACGCGACCGGTTTGTGATGGAGTTTAAAATGAAACACAAGGATGGCCATTGGGTGGATATCCTTTCGCGCGCCGACGCTTTTTTTGATAAATCAGGAAAGGCAATCCGGGTTGTTGGCACCCATGTGGATATTTCGGACCGCAAAAAAATGCTCTCAAAACTTGAA
>JAZBPS010000194.1:0-3531 GCA_036353375.1 Halieaceae bacterium
AGGGCGCTTCCTCGAGTCACCCCTGGTCGAGCAGGCTTGCCTCGGCGGCCACGGCCTGGCGCAAACGGTAATGATGGCCGTACTGTCCGCCGCCGCCCAGGGCCTGTCCGATGCAGAGCTCGACGCCGAGCTGCGCGCCTGGGTGCAGTCGATCAATGCACGACTTGAAAAACATGAGCGGATCGGCGCCGTGATCCTGAGTCGCACGCCCTGGAGCCAGGACAACGGTGTGCTGACGCACACGCTGAAAATCAAGCGCGACGCCGTGGATGAGCGCTACAGCGAGGAGCTGGAACGGGCCGGCGATCGCATGCGTACCGGTGAACCGCTGTTCGTTGTCACCGTGGAATAGCTATTGTTCTTTCAGGGGCGGTTTTTTGATGAGGCAGTAACTGTCGCCTCCCTTGCAAGGACCTTGCTGATCATTGTGGGCTGCCGGCTGCCTGCTAGCCGCGCGGAAGGGATAACAACGCCGCGGTAAGAGCGGACCCTATAGCATCAACCTGGCGGCGATCAGGAAGACGGGCAGGACGATCACGGTGCGCAGGCAGAACAGCAGAAACAGGCGCGGTAGCGACAGTGGCAGGCCGGAACGCAGGATGAGCGCTCCCAGGTCAGACATATAGATGATCTGTGAGACCGAGACGCCGGCAATGACAAAGCGGCTGGTCTCACTGTGCAGGTCTGTCGCCAGCAGGGCCGGTGCGAAAACGTCCAGGAAGCCAACCAGTATGGCGACGCCTACGGTATCAGCCGGTTCCAGGCCAACGGCATCGACCAGCAGATACAGCGGATAGCTGAGCCAGTCGAAAATCGGAGTGTGCCGCACCAGCACCATGGTGCTGGTTGCAATCAACATTGATGTGCCCAGCACATTGGCGATAAGACCGAGGCTGGAGTGCCAGGCTTTCTGGGCTATCTCGCGCGGTGCTGCGGCGGACTCGGCCCGCGCCATGGCGGCAGACAGCGCTCGCGGCAACAAGGCCCCACTCGAAGCGCTGGCCATCTCTGGCGCAGGCGTGCCACTGTAGTAGTGCTCGGGAATTCGGGAAAGTGGCGGCAGCCTTGGCAGGATTACTGCACAGGCAAGGCAGGCGAATACCACGACGCCGTACCAACTGAAGAAAAGGTAATCGATGCCGGTGACGGTTGCGACCACCAGGCAGAAAGGCAGCGACACGATTGAGAAGTTGGTGGCTGTTACCGAGGCCTCCCTGGCTGAATAGTATCCGGCGCGGTACTGGCTGATGCTGATCATCATGGCGACCGTGCTGGCAGATACAAAGGAGGCCGTGGCATCAATGGCCGCTCTGCCGGGCAGCCGGAACAGGTAGCTGAAAGGTTTCTCGACCAGGGTGCCAAAAAACTCCATGAATCCGAAATCAGTGAGAAAGGGCATCAGGAAACAAGCGGCGAACAGGATGTAGAGAATCGCTGGTCCGCTCACCTCAAAAGTGACCCGTCCGGTGTCAGCCCCCCAGATTGCCTCCGGTCCAATCTGAAAATACACCAGCAATGACAGCCCTGCCGCAAGCAGGCGCACGCCAAACCAGGCGGGAGTGACCGCGCAAAACGCATGCAGGGACGGGTGTGACTCCTCCCAGTCCGGCCGCAGCAGCTGAAAAGCCGCAGCGCCGAGTGCGCTGAGGCATATGACACTGGCAATAATTTCCAGTGCCCATGGCTGCAGTGGCAGTTTGATCAGGTCGGTCAGGACACCGAGGATGATTATGGTTTTCCCACCGATCTCAACAGGCAGCAGAAATAAGCACAGGCCGAGAGTTGAGGGAAGCAGGAAACGCCACAGCGGCGGCAGTCGGCTGATCGTACATCTCCCGGTTTTCGATTCAGTTGGCGCGACGGTAGCACCGGTGTCGAGGAATGAGAAACGTCCGACGGATCACGCGATCGAACTCCTTGATAACGACTCCAATCAGGGAGCGTTTTGCGCGTCGCTTTCCTTGAGCCGCATTTTGTTCGCAACCAGGAGCGCGATGCCTATGCCGATTTGAATCAATCCCCAGACAGCTGTGTTTATACCTGACTCTATCCACAGCCCCGCGGTCACCGATATGCCAGTTGCCAGCCACAACAGTCCCCACTTGTAGTCGGTCTTGTAGCTGGCCAAGCCGCCACTCATGAGCCTACGGATAGGTGAAACAGACTCTGCTTTTATGCAATGGCCAGTCGCTGCCCGCCCCTCACACCCCCGGTCATTATCGACCAGGTCGCCGGGCCTGCCCTTGCGCATGCATGCCAGACCGATCCGTACTGCGCCCCTTCTGATCGCTATAGATGGTTTACCTGACGCCGAGACACGGGCGACCCCGTCAGAGCATTCCTGATGTGGCGAAAAGTGAAGCGAGGTGTGGACGGACCTGCAGCCAGTCGTCGATCTCGAGCTGCGGCGGCGCACGGGACGGCGGGAGCGTGGCAGCCTCCGGTCGCAGAACCTGCGCATCGACGTGCGCCAGGATCTTCTCGAGGGTCTGCCCCTCTTCATGGGCATCACCTCTTCGTCGTCGATGCTGGCGAGGGCCTGCCCCGCGAGCGCAGCGAGTGCTTTGGGCATGATCTTCATCGCGCCGCCGCACTGTGGACCGATCTCCATATCGACAAGGTGAATTGGTGCGCAGCACCAGGAGAAGGTGCCCTGGGGCATCCGAAAGACACGCCGCTATCGCTGCGCCCTGGTCATACGCTGAGCGGGTGCGCGCCACCGGCGGCCGGCTTACAAAGTCGGTACTACGGCGATCCCCACCACCTGGTAAAAGCTGCCGCCGTCGCCGATGACGCGCCCCATGCCGATGACCTGCCCGTCCACCCGTATCTGTGCCGCAAACAGCGAATTGGGGAGGGCGCGACTCGCGGCTTCCAGCGTCCGGGGGCCGAGGCCGGCCTCGACGCGCAGACGGCGGGAATCGTCAACCGACGGGATGCTGTCCTGGATTACGGGCCTCACGGTCCCCTGGAACGCGGATGTACCGGGACGCGGCACGGTGAATTCGCGACCTGCATCCTCGCCGGCACCGGTCATGGGCTGATCACTTCCTTCAACAGGTCCACCAGCTCCCCGGGTTTGTTGTTCGCGACCATATGGGTGGTTGCGATCTCGCGGTAGGTCCAGGCGGGCGACTTTTTGGCCCGGTCGGCAGCACGCCAAAGGGCGGCGGCGCCCATGTCGGACTCCGGGGTCTTCGTCGCTTTGATATAGGTGCGCGTAAAGGAGTAGTCCTCGAGCGGTTGCTCGAGATACACCGGCTCGGCAAAGCACCCTGTGGGGTGTGGTGTGCGGCGCTGGCTCATCCATTCGCCTTCGGCCGGGTCGTCGTACTCGCGCTGCACGGGCGGCAGCGTCCATGCGCCTTCCAATTCTACGGGCATTCTCCCCATGCCGAACACGTGCGCCATGGGGGTTTCTCCAGCGTCGGGAACAAAAGCGTCGAGGTACACGAGGTGCGCAATGCGGCTGGATAGGTGCTCCAGCGCGGCAGTCACCACGAAGCCGCCGTAAGAGAATCCAACCAGGAC
>JAZBPS010000195.1:0-4632 GCA_036353375.1 Halieaceae bacterium
CCTCGCGCTGGTAGAGCGCCTTGCCTTCAAACACGATGCTGTAGGTGGGGTCCGGTAGCACGCCGTCAAAAATGACATGCTCGACGCCCTCCTCCTCCAGACCCTGCAGCGCTTGTGCAACAACACCCAGCTCACACAAGGGCTTGTCGGTAACCACCAGGGGCTTTTTCAGGCCGGACATCGCGATATGGCGGCACAGGTTCCTGCTGCTGCCCTCGCCGGCGAACGCCATGTAGGATACGCCCGGCGCGAACTTCAACAGGAACTCGGCGAGGCGCATCAGGAAGCTGTGTTTGATTCTTCGAATCAGCAAAACGAATTCCCTGCGGCTTTTTGCGGGCCACATTATGTCCTCTGGCCCGGCGGCGGCTAACCCTGGATTATGGTCAATTTTGGCCAACCCGCGGACGCCATACGGCGTGTTTGCAGTTCATTGCAGACCACTGGAATGCCCGGGAAACAGCCGTCCGGGGAAATCGCAGACTGGCAGGTAGCGTTGTCGCCAGAGTCGGGCTTGCCGGCGAAATGGATTGGATTTTACCGGCCTGTCCCTGCTAACGTTCCCATTCATGCACCCCTATGAATTTCTCCAGAACTACGGACCGGCAGCGCTGGTGATAGAGGCCCACACGCCGGTCGGCCAGGCCTTCGCAGAGCAACTTGCCAAGGGTGGCTTTGACCTTTTACTGCCCCACCCTCCCTCGGTGGATCTCGGTGCCCTGGCGGCGCGACTGGAAGACCATGAAGGTGTGAGGGTAGACCTGCAATCCATCGCGAGCGACGCCCCGGATTTCGCCGAACAATTGCTGGCCGGGCAATCCGGACACCGTATCGGTCTGGTGGTATGCAGCATCGCGCCCGATCATCCGCCCCACGCCGGCTCGCTGATCACCTCGCTGACCGGGGTCTACATGCCATCGCTGGAAGCCAGGCACCGCAGCGGCGTGATACTGGTTGATCTTGCGGCTGCCGCCGAGCGCTTTGCCGACACACTGGCGCGGGAGTTGTTGACGGTGGATACAGACGTTCTGCTGGTACAGCAGGATAATGGCTCAGCCGATCCCCCCGCGGGGACGGGTGCGCTGGCGAAACGCGCTATCGCTGAGTTGGGAGAAACGCCGCACCTGGCGCTGGCGTTTCAGAGCTGAGGCGAACCCGGGTGCTCATCGACCAGCGCCATGGCACCCGCGAGCTGGGTGAGACCGGTGCTGACCATGCGGTGCTGCGTGGCCACATGCACATCGCGAAAGTGGCGCTGCAGGCTGCAATGGCCCTGTAGCGAGGTGCCACCGCCCGCATTGTAAAGCCTGTCCACGGCGGCCGCGGCCAGCTGTGTCGCCTGGGTTGCCGCGAGACGCAATTGCCGGCGCTGCTCCGTGCTCGCTTCCCCGCCGGCTGCAACCGTTTCCCACACCTCCTGAACCACGGCAAAAAGAAAGCGTCGCGCCGCTTCCGACTGGGCATTCGCCTGTCCGAACTCCATCTGTGTCAGCGAAGACTCCGCCAGGCTCTTGCGACCGGTGCCCTTGCCGCGGGCCAGCTCAACGAAATCATCCAGCGCGCGACGGGCAATACCCAGCGGGATCGCCGCGACGCAGGCCGCGAACAGCCCGAAAAAAGGAAAGCGATAGAGCGCGGTGTCGACCGTGAGGGCATCCGCGCCCTGCACGACCCAGCGCCCCTCGGGCACGAATACACCCTGCACCTCGAAGTCCACACTGCCGGTGCCGCGCATGCCGGAGGGGTCCCAGTTATCGTGCAGCAGCACCTGGGACTTTTCGAAAAAGACGATGTGCACAGCGGGCGCGCCACCGGGGAAGCGCAGGATATCCTCGCCCTGCTCCACCATACAGCCACCGACGATCCAGTCGGCGTGATGCGTGCCGGAACCCCAGGCCCAGCGTCCCGTGACCTCAAGACCGCCGTCCACCCGACGCGCCTTGCCCGTGGGCGCGGTGGCCCCGGCCGTGATGGGGCAGCGACCGTTAACCCGGTAAATCTGTTCCGCCCAGTCGGCGGGAAGCTGGGCAGACGATACCGCAGTGGTCAGGTAGATCATGGCACACCAGGCCACGGCACTGTCGGCGTACGCCAGCTCTTCAATGGCCTCAAGCACCTCGAGCGGGCGGCATTCCGAGCCACCGAGTGCGGCGGGGATAGTAAGGCTGAACAGCCCGGCCTGATTCAATGCGTCGACAAGGTCAGCGGGAACGCGCTTCCCGGTCTCGATTTCATCACTGCGGCTGGCTATGTGGTGACGCAGGCGACGGGCGGCTGACGCGCCGGTCACGGTCTCTTTCACACTGGCATGTGCTTCTGCCATAGCCTCGTCCCTCCTTGTCACAGGGCTCAACGCTACGCCAAATGCACGGCGCCCGCTACCCCGCGGGATCAGGCATCCACGCCCAGAATCATCGCCCCGGTGGGCACACCGACACCGCTGGATACCAGCACGTGTTCGACGTTTTTCGAAGGCTGGTTGCCCGACTCGCCGCGAATCAGGCGAGCGGCTTCGGCAATGTTATTCATGCCGTGGATATAAGCCTCGGACAGGAGACCGCCGTGGGTGTTGTTGGGCAGGCGCCCGTCGATATCCAGCGCACCCTCGCGCACCAGCTCCACACCCTCGCCGGGTTTGGCAAAGCCGAAGCTCTCCAGCTGCATGATGATCTCCGAGGAAAACGCATCGTAGAGGCTGGCGGCGTCGATATCCTCCGGGCCCAGGCCCGCCATGGCGTAAGCGCGCTGCGCCGCCATCTCCATTTCAGGCAGCGAAATCAGTTCGCTGCGATAGTAACTGGTCATCTGCTCCTGGCCGCGAGTGGAGGCCTGGGTGATGCCGCGAATAATGGCCGGCTTTTGTTTGAGATCGCGAGCGCGCTCCGCGCTGGTAATCAGGATGGCACAGCCGCCATCGGTTTCCTGGCAGAAGTCGTACAGGCACAGGGGATCGGCAATCATTTTCGACGCCAGGTACTCCTCCATGGTCAGCGGCTTCTGGTAGCCGAACGCGCGGGGGTTGGTGGTGGCGTAATTGCGCTGGGAAATCGCCACCCGGCCCAGGTCTTCACGGGTCACGCCATAGGTATGCATGTACTTGTTGGCGATCATGGCAATCCAGCTGCCCGGCGTCAGCATGCCGTAGGCCATGTACCAGGACCAGTGGATCAGGTCGCTGGAGATGATATTGCCGGAGACACCCTGTCCCATGCGCTGACCGGAGCGTCCGTTCATGGCGCGCCAGCACACCACATTCTCGGCCTGCCCGGTGGCCACCGCCATCACCGCCTGCAGGATCACGCCGACGGCAGCGCCGCCGCCGTAGTTCACCTGGCTGAAATAGGACAGGTCGCCGGCACCGACGGCCCGGGCGACTTCAATTTCATCCGTGGAGTCCAGGGTATACGTCACCAGGCCGTCGATGGCCGAGGTCGGCAACCCGGCATCGTCACAGGCGGCTTTCACGCACTGGGCCGCAAGGGATAGCTCGCTGACGCCTGAATTCTTGGAGAACCCGGTCACGCCGATACCGGCGATGGCAGTCTTGTCCTTAAGGCTCATGCCGCACCTCCGGTGCCCGCGGGCGCAAACACAGGCAGCTTGAAGCCGTCCGGGTCTTCCTGAATACGCATCTGTACCGGCATGCCGAACTCAACTGCTTCAGGCTCGCAGTCCACCAGTTGGGAGGTGATGCGGGTGCCCTCCTCCAGGTCGATCAGCACGATAATCAGCGGGTAGTCGTACCCCGGGAACTGCGGGTGCCGCAACACGGTGAAGGAGCAGATCGTGCCCGCGCCGGTTGACTCGATGGCCTCCCAGTCCAGGCTCTGGCATTCGCCACACATGGGGCTGGGCGGGTGCCGCAGGACACCGCAGTTTTTGCAGCGCTGGATGCCCAGCTTGCCCTGGTCGGCCATTTCCCACCACCAGGCATTGTCGTGCCCCAGCGGGGGCTTGATGCGACCGGCGCCCATCAGACTTCCAGCGCGTGGTAGCCGAGGCTGTCGTCGCTGGCGAGCAAGCGCCCCAGCTTCTCGAGCTGGCTGCTGGAGTTGCCCAGCGTATAGCTGATTTGCTTGGCCAGCAGGAAGAAGCGGTGGATGGGGTATTCAACATCGGCACCGATGCCACCGTGCAGGTGCTGCGCCGTGCAGACCACGCGGTGGGCAGCCTCACAGGCCCACCATTTGGCCGCGCGCACTTCGGCGCGGGCATCGAGGCCCTCGGACAGACGCCACAGTGCCAGCCAGTACGTGCTGCGAATCGCTTCCACATCGATATAGCTGTCGGCCATGCGCATGGCCAGGGCCTGGAAACTGCCCAGCGGCACGCCGAACTGCTTACGCTCGCCCAGATAGGCTGCGGTGCGCTTCATCGCCTCCTCGCTGACGCCTGTCTGCATGGCGCAGTGCGCCACGTTGGCGCGCTCTTCCAGCCAGCCGAGAATCTCACCACCCTTGCCCACGTCGCCCACGCGCTGGGCATCTGACAGCTTGACGTTGTCGAGCCGCAGGTGGGCCGCGCGCTCACCCGACAGCCCGATCTCCAGCGGCGTGACGGTAACACCCTCACTGTCCACCGGGACCAGGAACAGGGTCTTGTCGCCGGCATCGCTCACGCCCGGCACCAGCA
>JAZBPS010000196.1:0-7509 GCA_036353375.1 Halieaceae bacterium
CATGCGCTCGAAGCCAAGAATGCCGCCGCCCACCAGTATGACGACGAACAGCCAGGCGGTGACGGGGTTGCGTACCGAGTACTCGCCAATGTTCATCAGGCGTCGTCCTCGCGGGGTACTGCCTGCTCGCCGGTTTGCATGCGCGTCACCCGCATGCCCTCAGAGAGATAGGCTGCGCCCACACTGACTATCTCTTCCCCGCCTGCCAGGCCGTCCAGCACCTCCACGCGATCGCCGCTCATGCGCCCCAGTGTCACCGGGTGGCTTTTCACCGTCATGGTTTCCGGTTCCAGCATCCACACGCGCGGATCCAGGTCGGCGTCAGCCTGCACGGCGCTGACCGGGACCCACTTGGCGAAGTCCATTGCGATAATGCGCGAGAAGTCCACCAGCACATTGGCTGTCATACCGGGGAGCACCCGGAAATTGTCGGGCTGCGGCATGGTGAAGGTGACGGCAAAGGTCTGGGTTTGCGGGTCTGCCTTGGTCGCGACTTCCTTGAGCTTCAGGGTGAAGCTCGAGTTCTCTCTGCCTTCGAAGCTGGCCAGTGCCGTCACGTCGCGTTCGTTCTGGTCAATTCGCTGGCCGGACTCAAAGTCATCGGACCTGGCACGTATGCTGCGGACGAAGGCCTCGGGCAGGTTGATGACGATGTCCATGCGGGACAGGTTTGCGAAGCGGAATATCGTCTGTTTGGCGACCACCTCTTCGAAATTGTCCACTTCACGTCGGGCGATGGTGCCGTCGAAGGGCGCGCGTAGCTGGGTGTATTCCAGGTCCTGTTCTGCCTTGGCCAGGGCCGCCGCAGCGGTGCGGAAGTTGGCCTCCATTCGGTCGTAGTCCAGCTTGGAGATATTGCCGTCGGTGATCAGTTCCTTGGCCCGCTCAAAGTTGCGCTGGGCATTGTCGAATGTGGCCTGTCTGTCCTCCAGCACAATTTCGTAATCGGTGGGGTCCAGGGTCGCCAGTAACTGACCCTTGCTGACATTCTCACCCTCGCGTACCAGTATCTGCTGCAGCATGCCGGGCACGCGGAACGACAGGTCTGCGCGCTGGGTCGCATTCACCGAACCGGGGAAGTTGCGGATGGCCTGGTCGCCCGGGCCCTCCACGGTGTAGAGCTTGACCGGTCGGCTGGTGATTTCGGGGGGAGGTGCCTCTTCTGCGCAGCCGAAGAGGAACAATGGGGGGAGCAACAGCGCAAGGCCGGCGAGACGGGACATGGGTTTAGCCTCGAAAGATCGGGTGGGAGAGGTTACCACTCGACCATTGCCAGTGTTAGTCCCGCCCAGTCTCTGTCTTCTCAGCTCTCGCGGTTTTCCAGAGCGGCAACCCAGCGCTGTATCTTGTCCTCCAGGATGGCCAATGACACGGGGCCGTCCTTCAACACTTCATCGTGGAAGGCGCGAATGTCGAAGCGTTCGCCCAGCCTGGCCTTCGCCGCCTCACGCAGTTCGAGGATCTTGAGCTTCCCTATCATGTAAGCCGTTGCCTGTCCGGGACGCACCGCGTAGCGCTCCATCGCCTTGCGCGCGGTGATGCGGGCGTAGGGGGTGTTTTGCACGTGGTAGTCCACGGCCTGTTCCATGGTCCATCCTTTGTGGTGCAGTCCGGTGTCTACTACCAGGCGCACAGCGCGCCACAGTTCCATGGACAGGCGGCCGAAGTCAGAGTACGGATCGGTGTAGAACCCCATCTCCTTGCCCAGTTGCTCAGCGTACAGCGCCCAGCCTTCTGTGTAGGCCGTGAAAGATGCGTAGCGCTGGAATGCCGGCAGGTCCTCCAGTTCCACGGTAATGCTGCGTTGCATGTGGTGCCCGGGCACGCCCTCGTGATACGCCAGCGATTCCATCCGGTAGAGTGGCTGCGAGCGCACGTCCAGCAGGTTCACGTAGTAGATGCCAGGCTGACTGCCGTCCTCCGGTGGCGTCTGGTAGAAGGCACTGGCAGAACTGTTCTCCCGGTAGGGTTCCACACGTTTCACGACCAGCGGAGCCCGGGGCAGTATGCCGAAGGCCGTCGGCAGGGCTGCACGCATGGCGTCGATATAGGCACGCGCTTCCTCCAGATAGCGGGCGCGCCCGGCCTCGGTGTTGTCCAGGTAGAACCGGCTATCGGTTCGCACAAACTCCATGAATTCCTGCAGCGAACCGTCAAAGTCCACCTGCGTCATGATGGCGCGCATCTCCTGCTGCACGCGCGCCACCTCTTCAAGGCCCAGCTCGTGAATTTCGTCAGCACTGAGGTCGGTGGTGGTGTAGTACGCCAGGCGCTCGGCATAGAATGCCTTGCCGTCGGGGTGCTTCCAGGCGCCGGCAGCGGCGCTGGCGAGAGCCGCCTGTTCACGCAGGGCCGCGCTCAGTCGCATGTAGGCGGGCTGCACCTGCTCCAGCAGTGCGGAGCGGGCCTCCCCTTCGAGTCGGGCGCGATCCGGGGTCGCCAGGGACAGTGCCTCGAGCTTGCCCGAGAAATCCTGCCACAGGGCCGAGGCCGGGCCATCGCTGAAGGGTTCTCCCCGCAGGGCTTTCTCAATCGACTCCAGCGCCAGCGCGTAGGACCAGTCCGGCAGGAAGATGCCCTTGCGCGTGCGAATATCAATCTGCTCTATGACCTCGCCGAACAGGCGGGGTACGTCCTTCAATCTGGCAATGTAGTCCTCGGCATCGGCCACGCTGCCGACGGTGTGGTAATTCGCCAGGAATGTGGGTACCCGAACGTGGGCGCCGCTGTAGTGCGAAATGACGTAGTTGTGGTGGCGAAAGGCATCTGCCGCAATGCTGCGTTCCAGCTCCAGCCGGTACAGCTTCCAGGACAGGGCATCCGCAGGCGACAGGTACGCCGGGTCAAAGTTGTCCAGCGCCGCCAGACGCTGTTCCCACTGGCGACGGCGCTGCTCGAAGTAGGTCTCCGAGTACTGGTTCCAGCGGCGATTATCCGTATCGACACCTCGACGACTCGCCGTGCGCGGTTGCTGCGCCATGTCCTGGGCATAGTTGTCTGCCAGGAAACGGTGGAACTCAGCCGCGAGGGCAGCTTTGTCCACTGTGGCCCGTTCGGCCTGCGCCGGTGCCGCAGGTTCGGGTGTGCGCTCTGCGCAGGCGAGTAGCAGGCAGCAGAAGATGCCCGGCGCGAGTTGTCGTAGAATTGTCGCAACAGCGCCGATCTGCACCGCTGCCTGCTGCAGTTTTGCGCGTTTCACATTCGGTTGGCGTGCGCTTGAGGCTGGCAAAGGTGTGGCTGCGGGTGTCATAGAACTCCGGGCTAAACATAACGGCCGCAGCGGGACAGGCCCCGCCAATGACCGGGTGGCTATGGGCCAAGCCTACCCAAATTGCACCGTGCGTTGAAAGTCGCGCGCAGGAAGCCTGCCGTCGTGGCCCCCGCCCGGATGACTACAGTAGAGGCCCCCTGCCGCTGTATACTGGTGCTTTTTATCAGGGTAGAACTATGAACGCCCCCATAAATGATCACAGCACCGACGATCTTCGCATCACAGGAACGAAGGAGCTGGTCGCGCCCGAGGCGCTGATCGGCCAGATTTCTGTCAGCGACGCTGCAGCCGCCACCGTGAGCGCCGGCCGTCGCGAGATCCACAACATCCTCGAGGGCGAGGACGACCGCATCGTGGTTGTCGTCGGCCCTTGCTCCATTCACGACCCTGACGCGGCGAGGGAGTATGGCGAGCGGTTGAAGAAAGTCGCCCGCGAGCTGGAGGATGACCTGCTGGTGGTCATGCGCGTGTACTTCGAGAAGCCCCGCACCACGGTGGGCTGGAAAGGCCTGATCAACGACCCTGACCTGAACAACACCTTCAATATCAACAAGGGCCTGGAACTGGCCCGCACGCTGCTGCTGGACCTGGCCGAGATGGGCCTGCCGGCGGGCACCGAGTATCTCGACCTGATCAGCCCGCAATATTGCGCAGACCTGGTCGCCTGGGGTGCCATCGGCGCGCGCACCACTGAGAGCCAGACCCACCGCGAATTGGCTTCAGGCCTGTCCTGCCCGGTGGGTTTCAAGAACGCCACCGACGGCGATATACAGGTTGCCATCGACGCCATACGTTCGGCAGCACATCCCCACCACTTCCTGTCGGTGACGAAGCACGGTCACTCCGCAATCTTCCAGACAGCGGGCAACCAGGATTGCCACATCATCCTGCGCGGCGGCAAACATCCGAACTACGACATGTTTTCCGTGGAGGATGCCTCGGCCCTGTTGACCAAGGCGGGCCTGCCGGCCCGAATCATGATCGATGCCAGCCATGCCAACAGCCGCAAGATTCCCGCGCGGCAAGTGGACGTGGCACACGATATTGCCATACAGATTGCCCGCGGCAGCCGCAGCATCTTCGGGGTCATGCTGGAGAGCAATCTCGTTGAGGGGCGCCAGGACGTGGTGGATGGCCAGGCACTGACCTATGGCCAGAGCATCACGGACCCCTGCATGGGCTGGGACTCCACCGAGGAGGTGTTGCGACATCTCGCGGTATCCGTACAGCGGCGTCGGGGTTAGACAGTCGCCTCTAAAACCCCTT
Source organism: Halieaceae bacterium (assembly GCA_036353375.1). GTDB lineage: Bacteria > Pseudomonadota > Gammaproteobacteria > Pseudomonadales > Halieaceae > JANQIO01. Next base: position 4,538 of record JAZBPS010000196.1, read on the forward strand.
ATAAAACCGGGCATTAGCGCTTTTTGTGTGACCGAGTTCTAAACTTCGGTCACTGCTGTGTGAACCAGTTCTAAACACCGCCAGTCGCATTATTCGCGCACCCGGCGGCGTGTTTAACTCCCGGCATGTCAATATCCAGAGGAATCCTGCGGGCAGGGTTTCCATGCAGCGGGAGAAATGCGTGTCACGGGACGGCGCTCGATCGCAACAGTCATCCGGCGTTGTCGGCGGAAACCGCCGTGGCGGGCGTTTGCCCGTGGACTGGATGGGCGTGAGCGAGCCTGTCAAACAGCCTGGCAGTCCTCGCGGTCATACCGTGGCGAGCCTGCTGGCGGTGGCGGCCATCGGGCTTGCGAATATCGCGGTGCTTGCCTGGGTTGCCCTGAGTTACCTCGACAAAGGCAAGGTACCCGATAGCGGCGCTGCGGTTTTCCTTGTCTGTGTAGCGCTGCTGCTGGTCAGCACTGCGGCAGGCTTTCTGCTGATACATCGCCGCCTCGGGCCGCTGGACTCCATTGTGAAAGGTCTGGAGGAGGTTGCGGAGTCCAAGGGTGATACCCGTATTGAGGTTCCGACGGGCAGTGCGCTAGCGCCGGTGGCAGACGCATTCAACGCCATGGCGGCGCAGCTCGGACGCCAGCTGCAAGCCCAGGCCACGCTGGCGGAAATCGACCAGTTGGTGCTGTCCCGCGTGAAAAAAGAGGACATTGCACGGGTCGTGCTGGAGAGAACGCAGCACCTGCTGCCGGTGGACTACATCGCCATGGTGCTGATTGACATCGAAGCCGGTAACGCAGACATGCTGCGACTCGCAGACGGGTTTGCCGGCGAACTGCTGGTCAGCCACGTCAAGCTCACAGCGGACGAGCTCGGAGAGATTCGCGACGCAGGCCACATGCTGGTGAACGGCATGAGCGGCGCTGTGCCAGACTATATTGTGGCTAGCGGTATTCCCCGGGACAGCAGTTTTGAATTACTGCCGGTGCTGCAAGAGGGCGCGGTTGTTGCCCTGATCCTGATAGGCCACCGCACGCCGCCCTTGCTGAATGCCGAGCATATGACAAGGGCTGCCGCCTATGCGGCCCGTATCAGCGTGGCGCTGGCCAATGCCCAGTGGGAGCAAAAGCTGTTCCGGCAGGCGCATTACGATGCGCTCACAGGTTTGCCTAACAGGATGGCGTTTCTCGATCGCCTGCAGCTGGGACTGAATCGCGCGGCGCGCCAGTCCGGCACCCTGGGCATCATGTTCGTGGACCTTGATAACTTCAAACTGGTCAATGATTCCCTGGGCCACGCGGTGGGGGATGAATACATCAAGGCCATCGCGGATCGTTTCAAGGCCTGCCTGCGTGCCGACGACACGGTGTCGCGGCTGGGTGGCGACGAGTTCGTGATCACGGCAGTGGGCGCAGAGGACCACGACTTGACCGTGGCCTCCGTCAGCCAGGTGGCCAGGCGAATACTCGACGCGGCCTCGACCGCGGTCAGCATCCAGGGACATGGACTGCGCTGCAGTGCCAGTATCGGTATCGCCATTTATCCGCGGGATGGTGACAACCCGGAAGATCTTTTGCGCAGCGCGGACACCGCGATGTACCACGCCAAGGGCAAGGGCAAAAGCACCTTCCAGTTCTATTCCAGCGATCTCAATGAAGAGCTGGTAGAACTGATGACCCTGTCCACCGATCTGCGCAACGCGTTGGAGCGAGACGAGTTCGAACTGTTCTACCAGCCCAAGCTGGACGGATTTGACGGTCACATCACCGGCGCCGAGGCGCTGCTGCGGTGGAACCACCCCCAGCGCGGTTTTCTCGAGCCCGATGCCTTTATCAACGCAGCTGAGTCACTCGGGTTGATTGCCGATATCGGCGACTGGACGCTGAGCGCGGCCTGCCGCCAGCTGGGGCAATGGCGCAGCGCGGGGCTTGAGCCGCCGCGCATTGCGATCAATATGTCAGCGGAGCAACTGAGCCAGCCCGACATCTTTGAGCGGGTGCGAGATCGTCTGCGGCATTACGGCCTGCAGGGGCAGGACCTGGAGCTGGAGATCACCGAACAGCTGCTCGCCGAGGACATCGATGCCGCCACCGCGGTGCTGCAGCGGCTGCGCTCGCTGGGCGTGCGCATATCCATCGACGATTACGGTACGGGCCACTCGTCCCTCGCCCACATGAAGCAACTGCCTGTGGACACCCTGAACATCGACCGGGAATTTATTGAGGGTCTCGCCAGCGATGTGGCGGACCGGGCCATCGTGAACTCCACCATCGTACTGGCGCGCCATCTTGGGCTTAAGGTGCTGGCCGAGGGGGTGGAGACCGCCGCCCAGCTTGAAGCCCTGCGGGCGTTTGGCTGCAATGAGGTGCAGGGGTTCTTTTACAGTCGCCCTCTATCGGCGGCTGATTTTACCCGCTTGCTCGCTTCCGGCGAGGGACTGGCCGGCCAGAGCATCGCGCCGGAATCCTGAACCGGCCTGCAGACCTGGCTCTTCAGCCTTCCCAGCGTGACGGAATCAGCAGGTCTTTCGCCGTCTGCCAGTTTCCGCTGGTGCTGGCGCACAGCAGTCCCGCATCCTTGCTGCGCGGCGAATAGGCCACGCCGTTATAGCGCGCCGCCATTGCGCCGGCTTCCCCAGCGATCAGCACGCCCGGCGCGTGGTCCCAGACACAGGTTCGGTAATACAGCAGGAAGTCCACTTCGCCGGTGACCAGGCGCCGGTAATCATGGGCAGCACAGCGGAAGCTGCGGTGCTCGGCAAACTGCTGCAGCTGCGCTTTTACGTGCTCCCGCAGGCCCTGGGGCAGGTACCCGGTGAGCACGGCGCCACGCATGGCTTCGCTGGATTTGTCTTCCGCCCGCAGGCTGACGCGTTGTCCGTCCAGCAGGCAGCCTGCACCCAGCTCCGCCGATAACAGGCTTTCCGCGAGCGGGTCGTAGATCCAGCCCGCGAGGGTCTCGCCCTGCTTCACCAG
>JAZBPS010000197.1:0-5655 GCA_036353375.1 Halieaceae bacterium
CGTAAATCGTAGCCTGACCGCGAGCTGCGATCTGCGCCCCGCACCAGCGTGCTGTTGCCTACCCACAACATGGCTGTCGGGTGGAGAGCCTCGAGATGCTCGATCGCCTCATACCCTTGCACCGGGCGGTGGGGCGGGTAAACGGCGTCATCCACGGCATGCGCGCCCAGCAGGGCCCAGCGCTGTTCCCCGGCCGAGTCACCCGCCAGGCCGGGCGTGCTGAAACTGCGCGAGTAGGGAAGTTTGTGGGTTTTGCCGTTGATGTACAGCTTGTACAGATACCTGCGCCCGGGCTCGACGCGGTCACAACGAAACAGCACGCTGAACGCGTCCTCCCGGGCCGTCTCGATTTCTGCCGTTACCCGGACTTTCTCCACGGCGTCTTCGTCGTAGTAGGCAATGCGCACGCGCGCTTCCCTGGCCGTACTCACCCAGATACCCACCTCCCGCGGTGTGGTGTAGGCAATCATCGGCCCCCCGGCGAGGATTTTTGCATCGAGGTCGCCGGTCAGGGTGGCATCTTCGAAGGCAGGTTCCACGACGGTCGCGGCCAGCACTGCCGGCGCGCCCAGCAGCACCAGCAGGGCCAGGATGGTGCGGACACTACTTCCCATCGAAGTAGACCGAAAGGAAATCCGTGAGCTTCTCAAAATCGGCATCGGTGTAGTGCGCGTGGGCCGGCATGTACACGCCCTTCATGTACCTGGAGGGATTGCGCACGAAGCTGCGGAAATAGTCGTTGTTGTAGACCGCCGTGCTGGCGAGCACGGGAAACACGCGGTTGGAGGTGGTGCCACCGAAGTGGCCGTCTTCCCACTGATGGCAGCTCATGCAGTTGTTCAGGTACATGTCGCGCCCCTGTTGTGCACTCTCCGAGAGCCGGGCAAAGGCGCCCTCGTAGACCGGTGCGTACTCGTCCTGATAGTTGACGACCTCCAACGCGTAAGCACCCCAGGGGCGCTTGCTCCAGCCATCGAACAGGTCGGTGTAGGCGGGGGTCAGTGTCTCGGACACGCTGACAAAATACGGGCCCAGGTACTGCTCATTCAGCGTTTCCGGCCAGTCTTCCGGGTTGCTCCCCTCAATCTGCAAAACAAAGAAGGGTCGGTAGTCCCGGCGGAAGCTGTCCGTGAATATCGACAGGTAGCCATCCCTGCAGTGCATCAGCGCCGTATCGGCGCCCTCTGCGAGGGGCAGCGCCGCGAGCACATCGTCCATGAACACGACCGTGACCTCGAAGGAGGGCTCCAGATAAAAATCGACCTTGAGCGACAGGGTTTCCGTGGGCAGCGTGAGGAGGTCCGCATGGGCGATAAAGCCTGACTCCCCGGCTGCCAGTCCCTGCAGTAGCCCGAACACCTCCAGATCGGTGTCTGATGTGCGCTCCCTGGAAAGTGTCAGCTCCGTTGCCAGGGCACTGCTGTGAAAAGCTGAGCCCAATACCCCCAGGGCCAGCACCGCCGCCGCGCGCCTGATTCCGCCTGGAATGTGAATGTGCATGGCAACCCCCGTTACAAGCCTTCACTGATGACGATAAAAAAGCAGCAAAATCCACGCCAGTAGTGGATTTACAGACCCGATCGGCAGCATTGCCGCGTAAAGGACGTATACTGGTTCAAACTGCCGTTTGTGCCCCGAGAGGAGAGCGTTCCCCATGTTTAAATCGATTGCCCTGATGTCCCTGCTGGCCCTGATCGGATGCCAGGCTGTAGCAGACAGTGTTGCGGTGGTGTCTGAATCCCTGCAGATGACCGAGGCGCGTGTGCCGGTTGAACGCATTGGGTCAGAGCTGGTGGATGTGTCTGTTGATATCAGCTATCGCAAGAACATGACCCAGGCAGATTACCCCGATTTCATCCAGCTCAAGCAAGACCTGCGGACGTGGACCGACGGTTTCGAGTGGACGCCGGAGGAAGGAAAATCGCCCCGGGGTTGGGAGGCGCTGGCCAGTGCACTGAGCACCGGTGTACTTGCCAACTACCCGACCATTAATTTTGTGGCCCTTACAGTCTCGGTATACCCGAACGCCCGCCACCCCTATGCCCGCAGCTACAAAAGCCTCGCCCTGCGCCCGGCCACCGACGCCAACGCACCGCAAACCGACCTGTCGGTGACCCTGCCCATCGAATCACATGGCATCGATCACCAGGGTCCCAACGTGATCGACCTTACCACGGAGCTGCATTACGCCGATGGCGCGACCGACTATCCCGCCGTTCAGGACGTCTACGGACTGCTGTTTGAGATGATGGAAGCCTACCCGGTCGAGTCCGATTACTGGGAAACGCTGATGAAATCCATGAGCGCCGACCTGCTGGAAACCTACCCGCAGTTCGACGCCATCGACATGACCATGCTGGTGTACCCGACGGAAAGCGTGTCTTACTTCCACCGCATCCACTGTCGCACCGAGCGCGACGCGCGGTAGCGAACTACCCGGCTGGCAGCGCCAGCTGCCTACGCCATGCCGTGATACTTGCGGAAATGGGCCATGTAGATGCCGCCAGCGAAAGCGATGCCACCGAAGGCGGCCAGCACCAGCAGGCCTTCCGCCCAGCCAACCCACAGCGCGATGGGCAGCAGGATGGTGACGTCTTCGCCATCAAAGCCGGGCAGGCCGTCGAACTCGGGCGAGGGTTTGCCATCAATGATTTCAAGCCGTTTGGCGAGCAGGGGCACCGCCGCCACAGCAAACGCCGCGACAAAGCCCATAAACAAGGGGGCAGGAAAGCCCAAGGCGGTGGTTTTCAGGGCGCTGGCACCGGTTTGCAGACCGATGCCGAGGCCTGTCAGCGCCAGCGAATTGCACAGCACTTCTGTATAGAACGCAAAGCTGGCTGTGGCCGGGTTTGCGTTGCCTGAGAGCCGTGAAATCTCATCATCCGCGTGCGCCAGCATAAAGCCGACCAGAAATACCACCCCTGCTAACGCAAACCATGCAGGGCCTGCAGCCAGCAGCACTGCTGCCGCGATGCCGCTGACCAGCCGCATGCCAATGACGTGATTGCGGCTTGCGCCGAGACCGTACAGGGGGCTCGCAATGCCATAAGCGGCGATTTTCCTGAACCAACCAACCGTTTCCATAGCGTACCTCCGGCTATGTCTGTGGGCATACTGGCTCTGTGCGCTTGCTTGCACATACGCCGATGCTGCAATGCCCTGGGCGAAAACAGCGTGACAGGGGCCGCGGTGGCCATACACCAGGCCGGGCACACACGCATACTTTGGGAAACTTTGACAGCAACAGGGCGACAGAGCATTGACGTGGGACAAGACCGCCGCGCGGGCGGGGCAGGGCGCTGGCTGCAAAAACCTGGGCTGGGCCAGGCTTATTTGCTCTCAGCGCAGCGGGTTTTCAAACCAGAGAACGCCGATCCCGTTGGGCCGGAAAAACCCCAGCCAGCCCGGGCTGCGCCCGTTCTCTTCCGTGGTGACCAGATCCAGATCGCCGTCGCCGTCGACATCCGCCAGCTCGACATTGTCGTACTTGATGCCTTTCCAGCTGTTGCGAGTGACATCGGCAATGGGCAGCAGCGCATGACCCGTCGGTGCTGCCGGGTCCAGGTTCATCACGGCGAACACGCCCGCGCCCCGGCCACTGATGGTAACGGCAACATCGGGCCGCGGATTGTCATCCAGGGCGCCGCAGGCCAGCCCCTTGATCTGGTAGTCCCGGGAACCCTGATCCCGTGGTACGGGCTGGCGGCTGGTGATTGCAGTTTCGGTCCAGCCGGAATCTGCGGCCGCGTCTCTCTGCAGCCAGTAGAGGACCCTGCCGCCCGCCTCGTGCTGCGAGATATCAGCCCCGGCCACCAGGCTGAGTAGGCCCTGGGGGTCAGGGCACACCGCGAAGTAGGGCCCCGTGTGATTGCTGATGGTATGGCGGGTCCAGGAGGTCCCGGGCTCCCCGGGATTGCGATACCAGCCAAGAAAGCCCGCGTGGTTCACCAGAATGTCGCGATGACCGTCATCATCCACGTCGACGACCAGCAGGCTGTCCACCCACTCCAGTTGGTCGATCACCTGCGCCTGCCAGCCCGTCGACTTCGCTGACGTGGCCGGCGTGCGCAGCCAGATGAGTGCGCCTGGCATGCCGTCGGTTTTCGCGCCTGCCACAACGTCATTCAGGCCGTCGCCATTGAGGTCGCCAAACGCGACTTTTATGTAGCGATAGGCCGGCACCGGGGCCAGCACATGGCCCTCCCAGCTCGCCGCCTGCGTGGGCGAGCTGTCGGGGACAAGCCAGTTGGCCGCGATTTGTTCGCTGCCTTTTTCCTCGGCCGAAAACACGGCGTCCAGGCGTCCGTCGCGATCCAGGTCTGCAAAGCGGGCGTCCTCGATCTTGCCAATCGTCAGCCCACCGCTGATGTCCGTCGCCGGCCATGCGCCCTGCACCCGCGCGCGTCCGGGATTCTGGTAAAGACGTAACGCACGGGACTCTTCCCAACCCGCCACAGCGTCGAAGTCGCCGTCGCCATCCACGTCGAACAGATCCACCCCATCGGCGCCGGCGAGGCTGCCGTCGATAATATGCATGGGCCAACCGACTGTGGCGGGTGGACCGGAACAGGCTGTGAGCAGGCCTGCAATCAGTAGCGCAAGGCGGAGCCGTGAGGCGATTCGTTTGCGAAACCTGTCGCTCACGGAAATTACAGCTCGATGTGGCATTGGCGAACGTTCCTGTCCTTACTCCGCCAGAACACTACGTCAGTTGCGCTTCCCGTGAAACCCGTTGGATGTACGCAGAAGCCAGCCCACGATACGCGGGTATACCGTCCGCTCGCGCCAAATCACCTGTGGCACTGGCCGAGGGGCCACGCTGCAGGACAACAGATCAGACCACCAACCGGATTACCGGGGCGTACATGGGGGCTGAAACAATAGTTTCACCGGAATGCCACATGGGCTTCATATCTCGACGCCAACCTTGCCATTTTTCGCCTGCCCTTTCTTGTCCTGGGTGGGGCTAATCACCGCAAAACATTGGTAGCAAGGAGCGTTCACACCATGTTCTTCAGAAAAAATCCCCTCAGCCTCGCCATGGCGGCCGCCGCCCTGACAGTATCTCTCGCCGCCTGTGATGGTGATGACGGTAACGACGGCGCCCCCGGTGCACCGGGGGCTGATGGCGCGCCAGGTGCAGATGGTGCCAACGCCAATGCAGCTATCTCCTTGCGCTTCCTGGGCCGGACCCCGGCTGATCCGGATAATTTCGACGAGTCCGCCGCTGAGATCGTATCCTTCGACCCCGCCACGCAGCAGGCCTATCTGGTGAACGCCAACGCCGGCCAGGTCGACATCGTTGACCTGAGCTCCCCCAGCACGCCCACCATCACTGGCCAGATTGACGCGGCTGCAGACGTGACGGCAAACGTCGCCGGCAATCCGGCCATGGGTGGGGTCAACAGCGTCGCCGTGTTCGGCAATACGCTGGCGGTTGCCGTGGAAGCCGACGTGAAGCAGGACAACGGCTACATCGCCTTTTACAGCACTGACGGCAGCTTCCTGAGCGCGGTGGAAGTGGGTGCGCTGCCGGATATGGTCGGCTTCACCCCCGACGGCAACTTCGTGGTTGCGGCGAACGAAGGTGAACCGAACGGTGACTACAGCGTCGATCCTGAAGGCAGCGTGAGCCTGATCGACGTCTCGGCCGGC
>JAZBPS010000198.1:0-6043 GCA_036353375.1 Halieaceae bacterium
CCCCAGGCTTGCGACGGGTGTTGGCGGGCTGGACTGGGAGGACGTGAGGCCGCTGGTAGAGCAGCGTCTCGGCGAGCTGGATATTCCCGTGTATGTGTACACGGAGTATCACGCTGATCAGGCTGCTAACGAACCGGGCCTCTAGGCCCACGGGGCTTTCCTGGCGCTGCCGTGATGTAGCTGCTGCGAAGTACCGGGCGACCCGGGATGGCGGTGCGCGGTTAGCTTCCCATCACTCGCCGCTGTTCAAGGTCGACGCCGCTGAGAGTGGAGGCGACGGTGCTCGCATTGCAGAGGCTGCCGCCGCCTGCCCCCTGATAGCAGGGTGCCTATAGCGATCCAGCGGCCTTGCGCAGCAGGAATTTCTGGATTTTTCCGGTCGAGGTCTTGGGCAGGTCGCCGAAGACGAAGTGGCGGGGGACTTTGTAGCCCGCCAGGTGTTCCCGGCAGAATTCGGTGAGCACCGCCGGGTCAGGTGCTTCGGCCCCGGGTTTCAGTTCAATAAAGGCGCAGGGGGTCTCGCCCCATTTTTCATCCGGCTTTGCCACCACCGCCGCGGCCATCACCGCCGGGTGTTTATAGAGGGCGGCCTCGACCTCAATGGACGAGATGTTCTCTCCCCCTGAAATAATGATGTCCTTGGAGCGATCCTTGACCTCAATGTAATTGTCCGGGTGCTTCACGGCGAGGTCGCCGGAGTGAAACCAGCCGCCCGCCAGGGCGTCCCGGGTGGCCTCCGGGTTCTTGAGGTAACCCTTCATCACCACGTTGCCGCGAAACATGACCTCCCCGAGGGTGGTGCCGTCGGCCGGCACTGGCTGCATGGTGTCGGGGTCCAGTACGTCCAGCCCCGCCAGCACCGGATAGGGAACGCCCTGCCTTGCCTTGAGTGCGGCGCGGTCTGCCAGCGGCTTGCCGTTCCACTCCTCGTGCCAGGCGCAATACACGCAGGGGCCGTACACTTCGGTGAGGCCGTAGGTGTGGGTGATCTCGGCACCCAGGCCCTCCACGCCGGCAATCACCGCCGCCGGCGGTGCTGCCCCCGCAGTCATTATCTTGAGACCCGCCGGAATGCGCTGCTGCAGGTCCTGGGGTGCCGACGCCAGCATGGACAGGACAACCGGTGCGCCGCACATATGCGTTACGGCGTGGCGTGCAAGGCTGTCTATGATCGGCTCGGCGGCGACGTCCCGCAGGCAGACATGGGTGCCGCCCTGCAGGGTGATCGTCCAGGGGAAACACCAGCCATTGCAGTGAAACATGGGCAGCGTCCACAGGTAGACGGGCCCTGGCGTCATACCCCAGGCAAAGCTGTTGCCGATGGCGTTCAGGTAGGCACCCCGGTGGTGGTAGACCACACCCTTGGGGTTGCCGGTTGTACCGGAGGTGTAATTCAGTGCCAGCGACTGCCATTCGTCCTGGAGCGGGGGTATGGGCGTGTCGGGGGACGCCTCGGCCAGCAGTTGCTCGTAGGTCAGCGCGCCTATCCGGATGTCCTTTGGCCCCAGCGTATCGTCCAGGTCCACCACCAGCGGATGCCTGGCGCATTCCCGCAGGGCATCCCGCGCCACGTCGGCGAACTGGGCATCCACCAGCAACACGTCGCACTCGCCGTGATCGATGATGTAGGCAATGGTCGCGGCGTCCAGCCGGATGTTGATGCTGTTCAGCACGGCGCCGGTCATGGGCACGCCGAAGTGTGCCTCCAGGTGCGCCGGAACATTCGGCGCGATGATGGACACCGTGCTGCCCCTGCCGATACCCCGGGCCAGCAGCGCCCGGGCCAGGGACTCACAGCGCCACAGCAGGGCCTGGTAGCTGTAGCGCAGGTCGCCGTGCACCACCGCCGTGCGGTCGGGAAAGATCGTCGCTGTATGCGGGAGAAACCCCACGGGTGAAAGTGGCAGGTGGTTGGCGGCCACCGGATCAAGGTCAGAATCGAAGGGGTTTTTCATGGTCTACTCAGCGGCGGGTCTGTGCGCCGGTATCAACTAGTCTAACGCGTCAGCAGGCTGCGCAGGCAGCCCTGCTGGTTGCGGTCCTCATCCCGCAGTGCCTGCAGGGTTTCCAGCATGGCCTCGATGCGCGCGGCGACTTCACCGCGAACCCGTTTCAGGGTCCGGGGCCCGGGCGGCTTACCCCCGCGTCCTTTCACTGTAACAGGCTCGCCAAACTGCACGTAGCAATACTGGGGCTTTGGCAAGGCCGTACCCAGGGCCCCGATGGGCAGCGGCGGGATGATGTCGCGTCGCGTGTTCTCGTGCAGCAGGCCTGCGCGCTTGAGCCACTGTCCCAGCACAGAGTCCGGCAGGTCGCGACCCTCCAGCAAGTGGTTGTAGAACTCGTCCGGTCCGACGATGGCCATCGGCACGATCGGGTAGTTGTAGGCCGCTGCCATACGCACGAATCCGTAACGTTCCCGCCACTGCAGCGTGTAGCGTTGATCCTGGGTTTTGGTGGCTTCGTGGGCGCCGCCGGGAAACACCATCAGGTCGCAGCCCTTTTGCATCAGCGCCGCGCAGACATCGGGGTGGCCGATAGCCGCTCCCTGGCTGAGCAGCAGGGATTCCGTCAGCGGGTTCCACAGCGCCCTGTCGCCCAGGCCGCGCAGAAACCGGCCATGCTCCATCCACATGACCGGCGCGAGTAAATAGCCGTCACTGGCAAACAATGAGTGGTTTCCGACAAACAGGCTGGGGCCGTTGGGGATGTTCTCCACATCCAGTAGCTGCGGCTTGAACAGGCGCCGGAGCAGGGGATAGGCAAGGTGGAACAGGGGCCCCTGGGGCCGCTCCACGCGCAGTGCCTGCTCAATATGCCGTGCCAACCCCGCCTCATCATAGGGGCTGGCGTCCTTGTCGAACGCCGCCATGCCGTCCCGCCTGTTCAAACCGTCAGTATAGCCCAAGGCCGGTCTGGCTCAGCCATCGGCGTAGGCGGCCCTTGCCTCGGCGGCGATGATCTCCACGCCCGCTTGCACCGTGGCCGCGTCCTGGGCGTAGGAAACGCGAATGCACTGGCGGCTGTGGGGCCAGTCTTCGGTGTCCACGCCGATAAAAAACCCCTGTCCCGGCGCCACCAGTACACCACGCGCCTTGAGCCGCTGGTACAGGGTCTGGCTGTCAATGGGCAGGTCCTCAAACCAGAGCCACAGGAAAATCGCGCCCTCTGCCACATGGATGTGTACCGGAAGGTCCCGCAAGGCAGCCTGGAACCAGGCCACGGTCTGGCGGGCTCGCTCGCGATAGAAGGGTGTGACGTGCTCACGGGTCAGTTCCTTGATTTCGCCGCTTGTGAACCAGTCCCTGGCGATGGCGGGCCCGAGACTGCCGCTGGCCAGGTTGATAATGGTGTTGGCGTTGGCGTAGGCCTCAATGACGGCCTCGTTGGCGACCAGGATACCTGTGCGCACGCCGGGCATGCCCAGCTTCGACAGGCTGAGGGCAAGCACGATGTTGTCGTTCCACATCGGCGTGGCGTCCGTGAAGCAGATATTGGGGAAAGGCAGCCCGTAGGCGCCGTCCACGATCAGCGGCACACCCCTGTCCCGGGCGATGCGGTCCAGCTGCCGCAACTCATCGTCGGTCAGTACATTGCCGGAGGGATTGGTGGGGCGGGAGACGCACAGCGCACCGGTGTGTTCGTCCACCGCGAGGTTCTCGAAGTCCACGCGATACTTGAACATTTGTCCGGGCAGTCTGTCGATGCCCGGTCGAGTGGCGGTGAAAAACCGCTGGCTCAGGCCGACGTCGGCATAGCCCAGATACTCCGGTGTGAGCGGCAGGTGAATGGTGCGCTGGCAGCCATCACTCATCTGGCCCGCAAACAGGTTGTACAGAATGAAAAACGCTGACTGGCTGCCGTTGCTGACAGCGATATTTTCAGGTCCCACTGCCCACCCGTACTCCCGCTTGAGAAAGCCCGCCAGGGCGTCGCGGAAGCCCCGGTCACCCCGGGGTGACTGGTAGATGCCCAGCAATCGGTGGCGCCGCTCCGGGTCTGCCAGCACGGCTTCCAGCTTTTCCAGAAAGCGTGCCTCCAGGGCCGGCAGGCGCGCGGGATTACCGCCACCCATGAATATCGTGTCCGGATTGTCGTGCAGGGCGGCGCCCAGGTCGTCCATCAATTCAACGATGCCAGAGGCGGCGGCAAATTTTTCCCCGAAAGCGGAGAGCTTCATGGTGTGCTCCTGCGTCTGCCGGGCAGCATACTGGCTGAAGGCGGGCAGGCCAACCGGTCCGGCCCGGTCGCGGGATGTTTCTCGGTTGTGAGGGTGATATGGTTTTGTTCATGAATGAATCAACAACACAGACAGGTCAGTCATGTCACTGAGAGACACCAACGTCAGCAAGCTGGACGATGGCGAGTTCGACGTGCTCATCGTGGGCGGTGGTATCAACGGTGCGGTGTCTGCCGCCTCCCTGGCGGCGCGGGGGGTCAAGGTCGCGCTTATTGAGCGCGGCGATTTTGCCGGTGAAGTCAGCTCCCATTCGTCGAACCTCGCCTGGGGCGGGATCAAGTACCTGGAGAGCTTCGAGTTTCTGCTGGTGCGCAAACTGTGCAAGTGTCGCAACCAGCTGCTGCGGGAGTACCCGTCCACGGTGCGCGAGATTCGCTTCCTGACCACGATACAGAAAGGCTTTCGTTTTCCGCCCGTGTTGCTCTACCTGGGCACGCTGCTGTACTGGGTTATAGGCCTGTTCGGTACCCGTCCACCCCGCTACCTGAGTCGCCAGCAACTGGCACGGCGGGATGCCGCTATCAATACTGATAACGCGGTCGGCGGCTTTGAGTACTCGGACTGCTACCTGCACGATAATGACGCCCGCTTCGTTTTCAACTTTATCCGCAGCAGCATCAACTACGGCTGTATTGCGGCGAACTATGTGGAGTCGCTGGGTGCGGAGCGACGCGGTGATCACTGGCACACGCGCGCCCGGGATGTGGTCACGGGTCGAGAATTCAGTCTGCGCTCCCGGGTACTGATCAATGCCTGTGGTCCCTGGGTGGATGAGCTCAACAGGCACAGCGGGCAGACCACGGCCTATCAGCACCTGTTCTCCAAGGGCATACACCTGCTGGTGGACCGGGTGACGACCCATCATCGTGTGCTGACCTTCTTTGCCAGCGACGGTCGCCTGTTCTTTGTGATCCCCATGGGGCCGCGTACCTGTGTCGGTACAACCGACACCCGGGTAGAGGATCCCCACACCGGCGTCACCGACGAGGATCGCCGGTTTGTGCTGGATAACGTATCCCAGCTACTGAACCTGCCCAAGCCCCTGCGCGTGGAGGACATCATCGCCGAGCGCTGCGCCGTGCGTCCGTTGGCGACGCGCCGCAGCACCGATGCCGGGGACGATGTGGAATGGGTGCAGCTCTCGCGCAAGCACAAGATCGAGGTGGACCGGGAGCAGCAGCACCTGAGTATATTCGGGGGCAAGCTGACCGACTGTCTCAATGTGGGGGACGAGATTGCCGAGGCGGTGCGCGACCTGCATATCCCGATCCCCCAGTTTGATCGCAAGTGGTACGGGGAGCCGCCCCGCGCCGTGCGTGAGGAGTTTTTCTACCAGGCGCACCTGATGAACCTGGACAGCCTGACGCCCCAGAGCTCCACCGAACCGCTGTCGGCCCGGTTGTGGCGACGCTACGGCGATCGGGCCTTTGATATGCTGGAGGCCATCCGCCAGGATCCCTCCCAGGCGGAGTTGTTCATCGAGCACACGGAGTACCTGCGTTGCGAGATTGAAGAGGCCGCCGAGAGTGAAATGATCGTCAAGCTGGAAGACTTTCTGCGCCGCCGTTCAAAGATATCGCTGGTAGTGCGACACCAGGACATCGTTTCCGCCAAGGGGCTAAAGGACGCCTGCGGTGTGCTGTTCGGACAGGATGCCGAGGCCCGCTACCGGGAATATGTTGAGACACACGCTGCGTCCGCCCACGCCAGGCTGAAGCTGGCCTGACCGGACATTTCACCATGCTGCGCCTCTGCCTTGCGGGCCTGGGGTTGCTGCTGATCGCTACCGCACCCGCGTCAACA
>JAZBPS010000199.1:0-2800 GCA_036353375.1 Halieaceae bacterium
GGTTCGGCCCCGGCGGGGCGTGGCTGCAGATAGGCCCCGTCGGTGGTAATCGCGGAGTAGGGGGGCAGGTCGGGGTGGCGTTCAGCGAGGGTTTCCAGCACGCCCATGCCGTTGTGCATCAGGATCACCGGGGCACTCTCAGCCAGTGCCGGCAGCACGCTGTCGAGGGCGCTCAGCACGTCGATGGCCTTGGTGGTCACCCACAGGCCCTCGATCGTTCCCGGGGCGAGTGACGGCGTACCGGCCGCCTCAAGCCTGAGCACGCTCTCGGCTTCAAGGTCGAACAACGGTTGCGCCAGTTCGCGCCGGTCGCCCTCACGGAACAGCAGGCAGGGGGTGAGCCCCGCCCGTTGCATCTTGCAGGCCAGCAGCCTGCCCATGGCCCCTGCGCCAAGGATATGCCAGCGTTCGATTATGATGTGCGCATCCTGTTACCCATGCCAAGAGTGCTATGATTTCCGGCCCGGTTGCAAACCAGAGAGAAACCCATGCCCAGTTTTGACATTGTGTCAGAAGTCGACATTCACCAGCTTACCAATGCGGTGGACCAGGCCGGTCGCATCGTTGCCAACCGGTTCGATTTCAAGGGTGTTGATGCCAGCTTCGAGCGCGAGGAGCGCAGCGTCCTGATCACCGCCGAGGCAGATATACAGGTGGAGCAGATGCAGGACATGCTGCGCAGCGCCCTGATCAAGTGCGAGATCGACCCGAAGGCCATGGATGTGGGGGAGGCGACGCCCTCCGGCAAGCAGGTGCGCCAGCGCATCACCCTGCGTCACGGCATTGATGCAGACACCTGCAAGAAGATCGTCAAGCAGATCAAGGACAGCAAGCTCAAGGTGCAGGCGCAAATCCAGGGCGACCAGGTGCGGGTGACCGGCAAAAAGCGGGACGACCTGCAGCAGGTCATCGCCATGCTGCGTGCGGCTGAGCTGGATATACCCTTGCAGTTCAATAACTTCCGGGATTGATGCAGCGCAACGCGGCCACCGTGAACCGGCGTATGGTTTAGTTATGGACACCCGGTGGTTTGGTACCGCTACGCGTGCCCGACATAATGCAGCAATCAGATGACTAAGTGAGGTGTGACATGGCACAGGCAGCGGATTACGGGCTCGGTCCCCATACATTTCCCCGCGGCTGGTTCGTGGTCGCGGAGAGCACAGAAATTGACGAAGGCCCGCTGGCCGTCAGGTTTTTCGGGCAGGACTTCGCCCTGTACCGGGGGGAGAGCGGCCGGCCGGTGATGCTGGATGCCTACTGCGCCCACATGGGTACGCATTTGACCGCCAGCAAGAGCGCGGTGATCGTCTCGGACGGTCGCCAGATTGAGGGCGACTCCATTCGCTGCCCCTACCATGGCTGGCGCTACGGTCCCGACGGCCAGCTGGACGATATTCCCTACCACGACGGCCCCTGCCCCAAGTCAGGCGCCATCCAGTCCTATCATGTTCGTGACGTGATGGGCTGCGTGATGATGTGGTTTGACCCGGAAGGCGGGGAGCCCCTGTTTGAGCCGCCGATGCTGGCGGAGTGGGATGACCCCCACTGGGTGCACTGGCAACTGGATCATCTCGGTGAAATTGCCATCCACGGCCAGGAAATCATCGACAACATGGCGGATGCCCAGCACCTTGGCCCCACCCACGGCGCGCCCTGTGAGTACTTCGAGAATGAATTCAGCGACCATGTGGTTATCCAGCGCCAGGGTGGCTACCACCAGACTTACGATGCCTACCTGACCACCACCACCTGGTACACGGGGCCCGGTCTGCTGCTGTCCAAGCAGGAGTTCGGCGATGTGCTGACCTTTGAGCTGATTGCCAATACACCGGTGGATGACGGTGTGAGCAAGGTGTGGCATGCGGCGCTGGCCCGCGCGGAGAATGTTCCCCACAGTGAGCAGGACATCGCTACCGCCAAAGAGATACAGGCCGGAGCCCTGCACGCCTTCGCCGCCGACTTCGATGTGTGGAAGCACAAGCGCCCAGCGATTCGCATTATGCAGATGAAAAAAGACGGGCCCTTCAAGCTGGTGCGCAAGTGGTACGGCCAGTTCTATGACGAACGGGCGAAGGCGGGTGACTACCACAAGGAGCTGAACGGTCAGCACCACATCAATGATTTTGACGAGCCCAGCGACAAGCACCGGGCATTGGAAGTGGGTCTGTTTGGTACGTGAGTGCACTGCCTGACCTGAGCGCATACCTAGGCGGTGACTTCGGTCCGTTCCTGGCGTGGGACAACGTCAACGCGGCGATGATCCGCCACTGGTGTGAGGCGATGGGCGAAACCCAGCCCATCTATACCGACCCCGAGGCAGCGCGCGCTGCCGGCTTTTCGGATATCGTGGCGCCCCCGACCATGCTCATGGCCTGGACTATGACGGGTTACGGGGGCAAGCGGCCACCGGGCTCGGGGGAGGGTAATGCATTGGCGGTGCTATCGGTGATTGCCGATGCGGGTTATCCGGGGGTGGTCGCGGTGAACTGTGAACAGCACTACGATCGCTACCTGGAAGTGGGCGACAGTGTTTACTACCGCGCCAGCTGTGAAAGCATCAGCGAAGAGAAAACCACGGGGCTGGGCACCGGCTTTTTCGTCACCGAGCTGTCGACCTTTTATAACCAGCGCGATGAGGTGGTAGGCACCCAGCGCTTCCGCGTCCTGCAATATCGGCCTGCGCAACGATGAACACGGCAACAGAAGGGCTGCCGAAAGTCGGTGACAGCCTGCCCGAAGTGTCCATCGATATCACCGCCCGGCTTATCGTCGCGGGCGCGATTGCGTCCCGGGATTA
>JAZBPS010000200.1:0-4595 GCA_036353375.1 Halieaceae bacterium
AGGCGGGAGAGCGGCGGTGTATCAGCGTCCAGTGATGCTCATCCCCCAGCAAGCACCGGGTAATGGTGGCCGATCGGCCACCATTGCCAGTAGGTGCCTTCGCCGTATCGGCGGCATAATGCCGGTCCCAATATCCAAGGTAATCGCTGGCCTCAACAGGAGGATGTTATGAGATCTGTGTTCTTCGGCGTTTTGTTGTTTGCTCTCGGTTGCTCGGCGCACGCTGCGGTGCAGAGCCGCGCCATCACTTACCAGGTCGACGGCACCGAATTCACTGGATACCTCTACTGGGACGACACGCAGGACGGCCAGCGCCCCGGCGTGTTGGTCGTGCACGAGTGGTGGGGGCTGAATGACTACGCCAAGCAGCGGGCCCGCATGCTGGCAGAGTTGGGGTACGTCGCGTTCGCGGTGGACATGTACGGCAACAACCAGGTTACCGACAAGCCGGCCCAGGCCCGCGAGTGGATGCAGGAGGTTACCGCCGACGTTGAGGGCTGGCGCGAACGGGCCTTGAAAGGATTGGAGCAACTGGTCCGCAGCGGCATGGTCGCCGATGGCCAGTTGGCGGCGATCGGTTACTGTTTCGGCGGTGCAACCGTACTGCAGATAAGTTACGCGAATGCGCCGGTCAAGGGTGTCGTCAGTTTCCATGGCGCACTGCCGGCCGCACCGGAAGAGGCGAAGGGAAAGATCGGCCCGCAGATCCTCGTGCTGCATGGGCAGGCCGATACATTTGTCGCACCTGAGGTCGTGACCAATTTCCGAAACAAGTTGGACGAAGCCGGCGCCTCCTGGGAGATGAATACCTACGGCGGTGTGCGCCATGGCTTCACCAATCCGGACGCTGCAGCGTTCGGTATACCGAATCTCGTTTACGACGAGGTAGCCGACCGCCGATCCTGGGCGCGCATGCAAACGTTCTTCGACGAACTGTTTCGCTGATGCTGATTGGGGAAGCGATGGCTGGACCCGGATGCGTGGGTGCAGCAGCGCCGGCACGTCGTGTTTGAACTGGGCGCGGGATACCGGTCGCAGGTGCAGTTCCTGCCACCTTTGGCTGATTCCCGCGACTTTCCTGCGCCGGTAGTCCGCGCCACGCCCGGGGGCAGCCAGCTTGCGTCCACTGCCCAGCGGCGCTGGCCGGACATGGCCGCCGTGCGATTGGTCGACCGGGCGCGCACGGCACTCTTCCTGGTCGCGCAATACCTGGCTCCCGCGCGCATCTGGGTGCCGGCATACCATTGTCCGGCCATGATCGAGCCCTTTCTGGCCGCGGCCTGCGAGGTGCGGTTCTACCCGGTAACGGTAGATCTGTCACCTGAGGCCGGGTACCTTGAGCAGCGCCTGCAGCGCGGCGATGCACTGGTCGCTGTGCGTTATTTCGGTTTCGATTGCGGTATTCATCGCATCGCGGATTTGTGCCGCGAACGCGATGTCCGCCTCATAGAAGACCTCGCCCACGCTGCGTATGCTCATGCCCCGTGCGGCGACTTCGCGGTGACCAGCCTGGTGAAGTTCCTGCCAATCACCGGCGGTGCCGAACTGATCCTGCCCGACACGGGTGCTGCCACGGCCCTCGACCGGCTGCACGGCAGTCTGCCCGGACCGGCCCGGGTCAGGTTCAGGCAGCAGGCCCGCCGTGTCGGTCGTCGTCTTGGCCTGCTCGGCAGTGATGGCAGCGAATACCGATATTTCGACCCCAGGCGTATTCAGCGTGGTGTGCCGCATGCAATCGAAAGCGTGATTCGGCAGAGTGACCACGAAGCCATTTGTTCAAGGCGTCAGCAAAACTTCCGCTACCTTTACCAGCATCTGAAGGATTCTGCGTTGGGCAGGCCGCTGTTCGATGACCTGCCCGGGCAGGTCGTGCCTTATGTTTTCCCTTTTCTGCTGCATGAGGTGGAGACGTTCGGGCATGTGCGGCGTGGCGCGGTCCAGGCGTTGCGCTGGGAGGAATTGGCGCCGACGCCGTGCGATGTGAGCGAAACCTACCGCGGTCGATTGATTCAATTGCCGGTGCACCAGGGCCTGGATGCAATGCAGATGCAGCGGATGGTAGATTACTGCTGCGGCAACTGAGTGTTTACATCTTCAGCCAGCCCTTGCCGATCCAGGGCAAGGCGGTCAGTCGCTGCGGCAGGCGCCTGGTCCAGGTCCTGCGTGAAGACCCGAAGGCGCAATTATTCAGTTGTCGGAGCCATGCCAGGCTTCTTGACGATGGCACGGCAGCCAAGGGTTATCGGCGACCGGCGGCATGCAGCTTTTTTGGGGCCGGTAAATCGAGTTGAAAATTTTGCTGTGATGCCTGAGCGCCATGTTGCATCTGCCCGTTGACGATTGCCCTGCTGCTTTCCCTGGAGCGGTTCGGCCTGACCGCTGTTGCGCCTTTGCATCGCGCCCGATCGGGGAGAAGCGGTCGTGACCGTGACGACATGGCAGGTCGTTGCGCTGGAGGACTATCCGGGCGATCTCTGGAGTGACTGGCAGCAGTTGGCAATCCGCCACCATGCGACGAACCCGATGCTGGACGCGCAGTTTGCCAGGCTCCTGGTGCAATACTTCGGCACCCGTCTGCACGTCCTGATCGGCAAGCGTGATGAGAATGCCGTGATGCTGGCCCTGGTTGAATCCGCCAGCCACGGCCGCTGGCAGGGTTTTCGTCCATCGCAGGCCCAGGCCGCGCTCATTGTCTGCTCGTCCGACTGCGAAGTCGTGCCGGGCGCCATCGTTGCTGCGTTCCCGAGTCTGTGCCTGCGCTTGGATTTGTTTGCGCTGGATCCCCGTGAGCATGAGCCCTTCCTGCACGACTGGCGCTGTGTCCAGCGTTTGCCTTCGGTGCGGAATATCTGCGTGGAATTGCACGGCACCTTTGACGACTACTGGCAGCAGCGCCCGCGCAACCTGCGCAAGAATATTCGGCGCTACCGTTCCCGGCTGGGCGACGAGGTCGGCGAGGTCAGGCTGCGGGTGGCGAGCGACAGGTCATCGGTCATATCCGCAACAGACCGCTACGGCATCATGGAGTCGCGTGGATGGAAGGGACGCATCGGCACCGCCCTGCATCCGGGTAACCTGCAGGGACAGTTCTACCGCGATTTCATGGCATCGATGGCAGAGCAGGGGCGGGCGTTTGTATTCGAGTTGTACGCTGGAGACAGGCTGCTTGCATCGCGCCTGTGTGTAACCGGAGCGGACATACTCGTTATCCTGAAGACAACCTTCGATGAAGACCTCAAGCGCTACGCGGTGGGGCGGCAGCTGCTGTACGAACTGCTCAACTACCTCTACGACAGCCGGCTGGTCGGGGTCGTCGATTTCTATACAGATGCCAGCAGGGACCAGATGGACTGGGCTACGACAGACCGTTCGATGCAGCATGACAGCGTGTACCCGTCGGTGAACACGATGCGTGCCTACAGCGCGGCCAAGCAGGTCGTGGGGTGGATGGCCCGCGCAAAAGGGAGTGTGTGTTGAGCGGTCGGATTATCAGGCGCGAGGCGTGCTGTTACAGCAGCGAGGAACAGGCTGTGCTGAATGCGGACTGCCCGATTTTCCTCAGGCCGGCCTGGTATCAGATGTTCGACCGCTTCGTGCGTGGCCCCGACGGCAACACCTTGAGCCTGTGTCTGCATTCCGAGGGTGAGCCGGCCGGTTACCTGCCACTTTACGAGACCAGGGGAGGGCTGTCCCGTTGCCTGTACAGCCTGACCAATTTCTATTCGCCGGCATTCGATTTAATCGGGATAAAGAATCCCGAAAGCGGCCACTATGCAGACTTTGTGCGCCGCTTTCGTCGCTTCTTTTCAAACTTTGAGCGTATCGATTTCTCGCCCCTGACAGCACAGCAGGCGGAAGCCTGGCAGCAGGCCTTTGCAGCGATCGGTTTCCAGGGATTCGTTTATCGGAAGTCGACCAACTGGTTCCATGACGACATTTCCGACCTGGCGACCTATTGGAATGACCGGCCTTCGCGGCTGCGCAATACGATCAAGCGAAAAGCGGACAAGCTGCACAAGTCCGGGGGATTCGAGGTCGGCGTGGTTGCACCGGACTCTGAAATCGCGTTATGGAAGTACCTCGCGCACTATCATCGTGTGTACTACTCCAGCTGGAAGCGTGCCGAGCCCTTTCCCGCCTTTATTGATGCGATTGCCGAATATGCCTGGCAGCTGGGCCAGTTACGTATGGGGATGGTCTATCATGACGGCGAACCCGTGGCTGGGCAGATATGGTTTGTCTGTCAACAGAGAGCGTACATATTCAAGCTGGCGCACCGGCCCGAGTACTCGAATTACAGTGTGGGCACGATCCTGTCCAAGGCCATGTTCGACTATGTGATCGAGCGCGATCGCGTCATCTACATTGATTTCCTTACCGGGAATGATCGCTACAAGGCTGACTGGATGAGCGGGAAGCGGGGGCTCTACGGTATTCAACTCTGCAACTCACGCACCGTGGGCGGTGCGGCGTACGCTGCAAGAAACATCGTGTCCGGTTGGTACAAGCGATTTTCCCGCACTGACTCACAGCGGTAGCGGGCCAAGCGGATAATTCTGTAACGTTCAGCGTCGCCGGTGCTGCTGGTGCCGTTG
>JAZBPS010000201.1:0-22706 GCA_036353375.1 Halieaceae bacterium
ACGGATCAAGGTGAGTTCGCCCCGCAATCCGTCAGTGCCCAGATGCATGCACAGCTTTGCCGCGTGCTCCAGCACCTCTGCCGGCACATCGACGTTGTCGATGCGGTCACGCGCCGCCTCGACCTTGCGCCTCACTGCACCATCCTTGCGCTGCCATTTTTTGACAAATGCCTCGCGGTCCCTTTCGAACTCGTCACGCAGTTGAACGATTTTGATGCGGGTCTGCAGGTCCGTGGGCGTGCGCACATCCACGGACAAACCAAAGCGGTCCAGCAGCTGCGGTCGCAGCTCCCCTTCCTCGGGGTTGCCGCTGCCGACAAGGACGAAACGCGCCGGGTGCCGCACGCTCAGGCCTTCCCGTTCCACAACGTTCTCACCTGAGGCCGCCACATCCAGCAGCGCGTCGACAATATGGTCCTCCAGCAGGTTGACCTCGTCGATGTAAAGGAAGCCGCGATGGGCGCGGGCCAGAAGTCCGGGTTCAAAGGCTTTTTCACCCTGGCGCAACGCTTTTTCCAGATCCAGCGTTCCGATCACGCGGTCTTCGGTCGCGCCCAGGGGCAGGTCCACGACCGGCATCGGCGTGTTGCGCACGCGAACGTCTTCCTGGCCTGCGTGGGTACACTGGGCGCACAGGCCTGCCCGGCGCTCGGGGTCGCAGTTATAGGGGCAGCCCGCCACCATCGGTACTTTGGGCATCAGGGCGGCCAGCGCGCGTATTGCGGTTGACTTGCCGGTGCCGCGATCCCCGAAAACCAGTACGCCGCCAACGTCCTGATCGACAGCGGCGATCAGAAGTGCGGTTTTCATCTCGTCCTGGGCGACGATTGCGGAGTAGGGGTAGGCAACGGCCATGTCAGAATTCCTTGTTATTGCAACTACAGCGCGTCCCGCGCCGATGGTAATGGCTGCGCAGCAGACGCGCGTAACAGACGCGCGTGGCAGACACATGTAACGCTCCGGATTGTTGTCTACTCGCTGCCAGGCGTAAAGCCAAGTTTACACCCCTGAAGTGCCGGCGGCACCGAAATCAGCCCACAGCGCACCGTTATCATATAGAGTGCGTACAAAGGAGATCATGATCCTCAACAAAAACTTGACACTGCCGGAGTCCCTGGACGCAGAGCGTCACG
Organism: Halieaceae bacterium; assembly: GCA_036353375.1. Taxonomy (GTDB): domain Bacteria; phylum Pseudomonadota; class Gammaproteobacteria; order Pseudomonadales; family Halieaceae; genus JANQIO01. The sequence goes on from JAZBPS010000201.1 coordinate 1,134, forward strand.
GGCTGCAAACCGACGCGGGCCATATGGCCTTCTACGCCGATACCAGTGCCCAGGGGAGACCGCTGGTGCTGCTACATAGCATCAATGCGTCGCCCACGGCCATGGAAGTGAAGCCACTGTTCGATCATTACCGGGGTTCCCGGCCGGTGTATGCACCGGAGCTCCCTGGTTTCGGCTTCTCTGATCGATCGCCGCGAGACTACACGCCGACCCTGTTTGCCAGGGCCGTGAATGATTTCCTGTCCCAGGTGCCGGACGGGGCAGCTGACGTGCTGGCCCTGTCGACCACCGCGGAGTTCATCGCCCGGGCGGCGTTGGACAACCCGGAGCACTTTCGCAGCCTGACGCTGGTATCGCCGACCGGCATGGGCAGGCGCGATCCGCCCTCGGCAAAAACCCAGGCCCGCTTGAAAAAGCTGTTTAATACGCCGGTACTGTCTCCCGCGCTCTACCGCTTGCTCACCAGCCGACCGAGTATTCGCTATTTTCTTGGCCTGTCATTCCAGGGGGACGTACCGGTGGAGCTTATAGATCAGGCTTGCGCCACGGTCCGCATGCCCGGCGCCTCCCACGCGCCTTTCGATTTCCTCTCCATGGGCATGTTCACGCCGGAGGCAAGCGACCGTCTGTACCGGCCGCTGCAACGACCGACCCTGGTGCTGTATGACCAGGACCCCAATGTAAGCTTCGATTTGCTGGAGACCCTGCAGCGGGAGAACCCGAACATCCAGAGCCGTCGCATCGCGCCTACCCAGGGCCTCCCGCACTTTGATGAACCTGAAAAAACCTTTCGCGCGCTGGATGAGTTCTGGCGCGACCTGCCAGCAACGGACGCTGAAAAATGAGTACTGACACCACCGCCCAGGATTTTCATCGCAAGGCCCTTGAGGAGCGTATTCTGCTAAGCAATGAGTGGCACGCCCGCCCTGGCCTGCGGCAACCGTCCCCGATGCGCTGCAGTCATGTCGTCACCCTGCGCAACGAAACCACCGTCGCACAGTCGCGCCAGGAATTCGCCGACTTTTGTGCCAAGCACGGCGTCAGCCCGCCGGCGGAAGGCAGTCGCCAGCACAGCGTGCGCATCGGCAATTGCCAGGTGAAATGGGAAGGACACACGGAAGCGGTCAGCCATACGGTTATGGTCCCCGGCAACGGCCAGCCGCCGTTCAGCGAAACCGCACTGGACCTGCTGGACCGGGACAAGCGCGATGCGCTGGTGTCCGATATGTTCATCGGCGTATCTATAGAAGTCCTGCAACCCAGGGACGTTGACGACCCCAATGGTTATTCGCTGGCCAAGTCGCTGCTTGGCGCAGAAAGCTTGTATGGCGGTTTGATGTCCGCTGATCACGCGGCGGTGTGGTCGTCTTTCCGTCTGGATGCAGACGGGTTTGTGCGACTTGTGGTGATCGATCTGGGCATACCCGTCGGTCGTCTGTCGCGGCTGCTGCAGCGGCTGCTGGAGATGGAGTCCTATCGCATGCTGGCAATCATGGCGCTGCCGCGTGCCCGGGAAGCGATGACGGCGCTGGGAGAACTGGAGCCGCAGCTCAATCGGGTTATGGCGGGTTTGCGCAACGAGCCCAGCGAGCAAGCCCAGGAAGACGCGCTGCGCCAGATCACCGGCATTGCCGCCCGTGTGGAACGCATAGCCTCTACCCATGCCTACCGCTTCGCCGCGACCCGCGCTTACGCAAACATTGTCGAGCGCCGCATGCAGGAGGTCGGCGAAAACGCGCTGGATGGACACCAGACCTACTCCAACTTCCTGCTCAGGTCCCTGCTGCCGGCAATGCGCACCTGCGACGCCACCGAGCGCCGCGCCAATGAGCTGGCGCAGCGCGTCTCACGAGCCGCCAATCTGCTGAATACCATGGTGGACATGGTGCAGAAAAAACAGAACCAGGAACTGCTGACCTCCATGGCTGAGCGTGCGCGCCTGCAACTGCGCCTGCAGCAGGCGGTTGAGGGCTTTTCCATATTCGCCATCAGCTACTACGCGGTTGGGCTCATCAGCTACGGCCTCAAAGCCGCCAAAATCGCCGGCGTGCCCGTCGACGATACACTGGCCACCGGGGTGGCAGCGCCCCTGGTGCTGGTTTCTGTCTGGCTGATCGTACGGCGGGTGCGCCGCAGGCTCGCGGGCCAGGACACTCTGCACTAGTTCGTATCCGCGCCGGCTGAGCCCGGCGTATCCCCGCCGACATAATCCTCTGCTACATTGCGGAACTCGTTACCGTGTTGTTCCTCTAACCGCGGTCGCCGTTGTCCTGTTGCGAGCGCAGAACAAGGATTTGTGTTCATGGATGTCTCAGAGATTCACCGTATCGCCCAGGCCATCATAGAGTGGGGCGCGCTGCTGTTTGCATTTTTTATTGGCATGGCCCTGCTCGCCATAGCGGTGATGTATGTGGTCGACAAGACCCAGACAGCGCAAACCATACGTCGCAATTACCCGGTAGTAGGACGGTTTCGCTACCTGTTTGAACATCTCGGAGAGTTCTTTCGCCAGTACTTCTTTGCCATGGATCGCGAGGAACTGCCCTTCAACAGAGCCGAGCGTGCCTGGGTATATCGCGCTGCCAAACAAGTGGACACCACCGTCGCCTTCGGCTCGACCCGACCGCTGGACCACGAGGGTGAAGTGTTCTTTCTCAACAGCGCGTTTCCCACCCTGGATGAGGATGCTGTTGAGCCATCGCCGGTCACCTTCGGGGCAGATAGCTGCAGGGAGCCCTACACCGCATCGTCCATTCTGAATATTTCCGCTATGAGCTACGGGGCAATTTCAAAGCCCGCCGTGCTGGCATTGTCAAACGGCGCGCGGGAAGCCGGAATCTGGCTGAATACCGGGGAGGGCGGATTGTCGCCCTACCACCTGGAGGGTGGCTGCGACATCGTATTCCAGATAGGCACCGCAAAGTATGGCGTCAGGGACGCGCAGGGCAACCTGGACAACGACAAGCTGCGGGCGATTGCGGCGCATCCCCAGGTCAGGATGTTCGAGATCAAGCTGAGCCAGGGCGCGAAGCCTGGCAAGGGCGGCATACTGCCGGGCATAAAGGTCAACGCGGAAATTGCAGCGATCCGGCTGATTCCGGAAGGGCAGGATTCTATCAGTCCCAATGGCCACCTCGACGTACGCTCGGTGACAGATCTACTGGACCTGATAGCAAGGGTTCGCGAAATCACCGGTAAACCCACCGGCTTCAAACTGGTGGTTGGCCAGCTTGGCTTTTTTCACGAACTGTTTCAGGAGATTCACCGGCGCGGCGTGGCCAGCGCCCCTGACTTCATCACGGTGGATAGCGCCGACGGAGGCACGGGCGCCGCGCCCCAGCCGCTGATTGACTACGTGGGCATGCCCCTCAGTGAAAGCCTGCCGATTGTGGTGGACATGCTGTTCGAATACGGTCTGCGCGACCGTATCCGGGTGATTGCCTCAGGCAAACTGATCAGCCCCGGCAGGGTCGCCTGGGCGCTGGCCGTGGGTGCGGACTTTTGTGTATCCGCCCGCGGCTTTATGTTTGCGCTGGGCTGCGTGCAGGCCCTGCAGTGCAACAAGAATACCTGCCCGACCGGTATCACCACCCACAATAAAGAGCTGCAGGCCGGGCTGGTGCCGAAAGAGAAGTCGAAGCGTGTTGCCGCCTATGCGCGCCGGGTGTCCTATGGCGTCGGTATGATTGCCCACTCCTGCGGTGTGACCGAGCCGCGGGGGCTGCAACGACACCATATGCGCGTGATTGATCGCGGCGATCGCAGCCGCGCCTTTATCGAACTTGATCCCATTCCGTCCGTGCGCCAGGAGTACCAGCGCGGCCTCGATTCACAGACGTCTGACAGGGCGTGACACAAAGGCAAGCAACATGACGACATGGTTTGCATCTATGCACGCGCTGCTGGAACGCTCGCGGGTACTCGATTTCCTCGCACCGCTGGCGCTGAGGTTGTACCTGGTGCCGATATTCTGGATGGCTGGAACCAGCAAGCTCAGCAGTTTTGACAGCACCCTTGCCTGGTTTGGCAACCCCGATTGGGGCCTGGGTTTGCCAGCGCCCTGGCTGCTTGCATTGCTTGCGACCTGGACAGAGCTCCTGGGTGCTGTAAGCCTGCTGCTAGGCCTCGCCGTGCGCTGGTTTGCGATTCCCTTGATGTTCACAATGGTCGTCGCTGCCGGGGCCGTTCACCTGGAAAACGGATGGCAGGCAATTGCCGACCCATCAGCGCCTTTTGCCAATGCGCGCGTCGAGGCCTCCGCTGAAAAGCTGGACAGGGCAAAGGCTATCCTGCAGGAGCATGGAAACTATGACTGGTTGACCAGCAGCGGCAATTTTGTCGTTCTTAACAGCGGTATCGAGTTTGCCGCGACCTATTTCATTATGCTGCTGGCATTGTTCTTTATCGGTGCGGGTCGCTTCGTCAGCCTGGATTACTGGGCGGCAAGGGCGGTACTGCCACCCACTCGCGCCCCCTGAGTTTTCAAGGCTTTGGCGCCAGCGCCAATTGGCGTGACTGGGCCACCAGTCGTCCCGTGTCATCCCAGACCTCGCCATCTTCTTCCACCAGCCCGCCTGAGATAAAACGGCTGCTGAAACGACAGCGCAACCAGCCCGGTGCCGGGTTGCCGCGTATGTGGGTGGTCAGCTCCAGTGTCGGCGCCCAGGCGATGGGCAGGTTGGCGTTGAAGACGGGTGGCGGGAACGCATCCACTGCCAGCAGCAAGGCGATGGTATCGATGGGTTCGCCGTCCAGCAGACGAAACCAGCCGCGAAACAGCGGGGTTTGGGTGGGACTGCCCTGGAAGAAACCCCCATCCTCCGGGTGCATGCGCAGCTCGATTTTGCTGAGCATGGCAGGGGGAAAGCCGGTCTCGCTGGCCTCACTGCGCGGGCATTCGTCCGGTGGTGGCAGATCCGGCGGAGCCGCGTCGATTCTTTGCGGGCCTTCCAGTTGCGCGAGGTCCCCAAAGCTGCCGAGCAGACTGATCATGGATTTGCCGCTGGCGTCGAGCATGGTGCCGCGCAGGGTGGTGAAGCGATTACCCGATTTTACGGTCTCGACTTCAACTGTTACCTCACCGGGGCGGCCGGGCGAGAGGAAATGGGCATTCAAGGCAACGGGGTTGGGCCTGCCGGACTCCAGGGTCATGGCGCGCCCCGCGATGCCAAGCAGGTAACCGCCGTTAGCGTTGCCCACCACATCCCAGCCTGCGGCAATGCGACCGCGATAGCGACCGTTGCCCAGCGCTTCAACCGCCGTGTCCTGGAGAAAACCCATAGGCCTTACCGTGTTAGGGCGCGTCAGCCGCGCAGTGAATTGACAAATATCAACAGGATAATCGCGGGAACAACAAATCGTATATACCAGGGCCAGACAGCCCAGAACACACCTTGCTCTATATCTGGCTGACCTTTTTTCAGCTCCTGCAAAATGCCGTTTCGGTGCCAAACCCAGCCGCAGAACAGGCAGTACAGCAGCCCGAGCAGAGGCTGGGCGTAGCGGGTGGTTGTGGCGACGACGAGGCCGAACAGGGCCTGGAAATTGATCACTATCACCAGACTGATCGCGGCAATCACAGCCGTTGCCAGCGCCACTGCAGGGTGCCGGGCGAAGCCGTGGTTCTCTATCGCGTAGGACACCGGAACCTCCAGCATGGAAATGGAGGAGGTAAGCGCCGCAATCGTCATCAACGCGAAAAACACCAGTGACACAACGACACCCGCACCACCCATGGTATCGAACAGCGCGGGCAGGACGGTGAATATCAGGGTGTCGCCGGATATCAGCGAACCGTCACTGGCAAAGATCTGCACGCCGTTGTGCAGCGCGACATACATGGCCGGCAGCACCACGAAACCTGCGGTGACCGCGATGAGGATATCCACTGCAGTAACCCAGCCGCCCAGCGCAGGCAGGCGGCCGCTGTCAGGTATGTAGGAACCGTAAATCAACATGGTGCCGGCCCCCAGGCTGAGGGAAAAAAAAGATGCACCCAGGGCGCTCACGATCAGCTCCGGGCGCAGTGCGGCGTTGAAGTCTGGCAGCAGGTATACCGTGAGGCCCTCGTAGGCGCCGTCCAGTGTGAACACATAGCCTACCAGTAGAAACAGGGTGATTATCAGCACGGGCATGAGTCGGCTGGACCAGCGCTCAATGCCATCGTGTACGCCGGACGCGACAATGCCAGCGGTCATAACCAGGAACAGCAGCATGAACAGGATATTGCGCGCCGTACCGAAGTCTGTGAGCCACTGGGCAACCGACAAGGCGCCGGCGAGTTCCGCCAGTGCGGCAAGGCCGAAGGCGATCATCCAGCCAGCGACGATGGCATAAAAGCTCAGGATCAGGGATACCGTGAGAATGCCCGCCAGGCCTACCGCAATGCCTGCCTGGCGCAGGGTGGGCCCCCTGGCCAGTCCGCCCAGCGCGGTTACGGCGTTGGCGTGGGCATGCCGGCCGATAATCAGTTCCGCCATCAGGGCAGGGTAGGCGAGCAGGAATGCGAGCACCAGATAGATCAGCAGGAAGGCCGCGCCGCCGTTGGACGCGGCCTGCGTGGGGAAGCCCCAGATATTGCCCAGGCCCACTGCACTGCCGGCGGCAGCCATAATAAACCCGAAGCGCGAGCTGAACTCGCCGCGCAAAGTCGCCATGTTGTTGTTCCACAAGGGGTTTTTGCGCGCAGTTTAGCAGTATTTTAGTGAACTGTTTCACAACAGTGACGTTGAAATGAGTAAATGCACCCCATACTCAGTAGGATGTTGACTGGAAAAGCAGCCATTTCGGCTGCAGAGGGATGAAATACTTTTATGCGTTTTATGGACCACAGTGTAAGTAGCGACCGCGAGGCAACCGAGGAGAGCCATTTCTTTCGGCGCAGCGTCATGGCCATGGCAATGATTGCCGTGTTCAGCTACGTGGTCGCCTTTGTCCAGGCTGATCGTGGTGCCGTCTACTACGAGCGCTATGTGGAGGCGTTCAGCCAGTGCGTGGACCACGGCGTTACGAACGGGTTGGCCAGCCTGGCCTGTAACGACATACCCGCCGTACGTGAGGCCCTCATCCTGCACCGTGAAGCCTTCGCCGTGGGCGAGCCCTTCCTCAATCTTGCCCTCGCGCTATCCATCGCCGTACTGCTGGCGCCGCTTTTTCGCCGGGCCAGCAACCTACTGGTCAACTGTTTCAGCGACCACGGTACCGCGCAAGACGCCGCGTGATATCATGCCGCCCGTTGCCCGGGTGGTGAAATTGGTAGACACAGGAGACTTAAAATCTCCCGGCCATTGCGGCCGTGCCGGTTCGATTCCGGCCTCGGGCACCACGCATTTTCTTCCCGTTTACAACCACGCCTTTGTTCAAGGTGCACGTCAAAGCGCTGGCGCACGCTTGCAGAATCCCGGGATGCTCACCCCATGATGCGTTGGCCGGGTGTGCCTGACGGTGCAGGCCAGCGGGCCGCCGACCCGGGCTGCTGTAGAGGGCCATGATATCCGCTAAAACCTGCAGCAACCCTTTGGCCAGGATGGGGATGCCGATCGCCATCACCAGCAGCGCGATATCGACCTGGTTGAACAGACCTTCAAATAATTCCAGCATGGCAGCGTCCTCGTCCCTTGGGACACGGATTCTGCGCCTCGCAGCGGAATTGCAGCATGGCCGGCCATGCCAATCGCATGACCGCTCGCGACATGAAGCTCAGATTCCGCTGCAGTTGCGCCAGACCGTAACCCGGAAATCGGCGCCGCTCAGGGAGGTCTTGTCAGTGGCCTTGACTGCGGCGTAGCGGCCTTTGTAGTGGAGGCCTATCTCCTGATTGGACAGCACGGTCGGGTGCATGACGATCTGTCGATCATCACTGCGGATGATATGGCGACACCCCGGTTTGAAGGGGTTGTTGCCCTCGAGTCTTTCAAACCCTTCAGACTTCAGTTTGTCATTGCTGAGCTTGTTCTCATCCGCGAGGACAGGCAGCGCGCTGAAAACTGCCAGAGTGGACAGAACGGTTAACAGTTGCTTCATGGGAAAGTCCCCTCGATCCGGTAGTGCCTGCAACAGTCGCGCCGCCGCGCTGCGAAGCAGTGCTACGGCTCGTAAAATTCGGCCAAATTCCATACTATCGCGTTTGTCGTTTTGTTTCCCAGGAGACCTTGTGTACCAGCGCCTTTTGCGTCTTGCCGCCCTCGTTGTTGCTTCGTTTTTTGCAGCGTCGATTTTTGCAGCGTCGATGGTTGCCGCCCAGTCGGCAGACAGCACCCTGCCTTCCCCGGCGGAACTGGAGGCTGCCAGAGAGTCCGCCAGGGAGAGCGCTGACCTGACCGAAGAGGGGCGCACGCGCCTGCTGGACACCTACGGCCGGATCGCCGCCCAGCTCAAGGTTATCGAGGAGCAACGCGCGCAGGCCGCCACCTATCGCAAAGCGCTGGAATCTGCCGGGGATGAGGCGCGCAAAATGCGCGACCAGCTGGAGGAGGACATCAACGAGGCCGAGGACAGCGAGGTATCGGTCCCTGCCGGGCTTTCCATTGAGGAGGCCGAGCGCCAGGTTCAGGCGGACAAAACCGCGCTGAAGACCATGGAAGATCAAGCGCAGCGGCTTGCCAAACAGTCCGCTGCGGGCAGCGAAAGCGTGGAATCCCTACGCGCCAAAATCGCAGAAACACAACAGCTACTGGATGAGCTGGGGTCGAGTTCCCTTGCCTCCGAGGGCTTGGGCGCAGCGAGCCTGCGTGCACAGACCTGGCTGCAGGCGGCGCAGACAGAAGCACTGGAAGCAACCAAAGACAGGTTGGAAGCGGAGCTGTTAAGCCGACCGGTGCGGGAAGAACTTAATCGCGTCAAGCAGGACCGACTGGCCTTTGATATTTCGGTCATCACCCGACGTTTGCAGGCCTACGAGGCCGCCGCACTGGCGCTGCGGCAGGAGCAGGCGCAGCGGGCGCTGTCGGAAGTGGCGTCCACCCAGGAAGCCGTCGCGGATGCGCATCCCGCTATTCGCACCCTGGCCGGCGAGAATACAGTATTGTCCGCAGAGATCACCGCGCGCACGTCGGCGCTGGAGGACCTTAAAGAGAATGAGCAGCTGGCCACCGAGCAGGCTGTGCGCTTTGAGAAGGACCTTGAAAGCATAAAGCGCAAGCTGGACGTGCTCGGTATGAGTGAGGCCCTGGGAAGAATTCTCAGGGAGCAGCAGGCGCGGTTACCCAAGCCGCTTTACAGCCGCGCGGATGTGGCCGAACGCGACCGCCTGATTTCTGACGCCAGTCTCAACCAGCTGCGCCTTGAGGATGAGCGTCGTAGCCTGCAGTCGCTGGGCAACTACGTGGATGCACTGCTGGCGGACGTGCCGCCGGAACAGGCCGCGCTGATCCGCCCGGACCTGATAGACCTGGCCAGAACGCGTCGCGACCTGGTCAGGACAGCGCTTGACGTGGAAACGCGTTACCTGCGCGCCCTTGGGGACCTGGATTTTGCCATTCGACGCGTAGAGACGGCTGCCAATAGCTACCGTGATTTCATTTCAGAGCGGTTGCTCTGGATCCGCAGTTCGCAGGCATTCTCGATCGACACCTTGAAAATGCTTCCAGGTGAACTGCTGGCGGTTGTCTCACCCGCTGCCTGGTGGAACGTGGTCGAGGCGCTGCCTGGCGCCTTGCTGGGCAGTGTGTTGTTCCCGGTACTGTTGCTGGTGGTGGCAGTTTTACTGCGCTACCGCGGACTGATGCTGAGGCGTCTTATCGACACGTCGGCTGTGGTCGGCCAGGTGGACAGGGATACCTTCAGTGCCACGGCGCAAGGCATGGTGTACACGTTGCTGCTGGCAGCAGCCTGGCCGCTGCTCGCGGTTACGCTGGGTGCTGCACTGGAGGTGGTCAATTTCGATGGCCGGCTGGAGCGGTCTGTAGGCCTCGCCCTGAAGCGGCTCACCGGCTATTTTTATGGCCTGGAGGTCCTTCGGCACCTCATGATCAAACAGGGCCTTGTACGCAGCCATTTCAGCTGGCCCGAGCACGTGGCCGACAGACTGCAGAAAAAAGTATTGCAGCTGGAGGCCGTGTTCATTCCTGCGGTGTTTGTCGCCATTATCGCCAACCGTACGCAAGCCCAGGAAGGCCAGTCGATTCTGGCGAGCGTGGCCCTGATGGTGGCCTTGCTGGCACTCTCCCGGTTCTTTATGCAGACCCCCAGCCTCGCACAGGGCCAGCTGGCCAGGCTGATCAAGGTGCAGGGCAGTGTGCGCCAGGGTCTGCTGGGACGGTTGTTGCGGTATTTCCTCACCCTGCTGCCACTGGTGCTGGTTGTGTGCATTCTGCTCGGCTATACCCACACCGCTATTGAGTTTCTCGCCTCCATGGTCGGGACACTGGCCCTGTTTGTCGGCCTGCTTTTGCTGCACGAGTTTGGCGTGCGCTGGCTGCGGCTGATGCGTCTGCGGTTGATTGAGCGCGAACGACAGGCGGCGATACAGGCGGCGCAGGCCGCCTCCGAAGGCGAGGGCGAGCCCGACCCCGAGGTGGATTTCGAGTCGGCGGATCCGGATGAACTCGACAGCGAAGGCAGAAACCTGCTGAACACCACGCTGCTGGTGCTGGCGGTGACGGGTACCTGGGGGGTATGGAGCGATGTACTTCCGGCATTGGGGATTCTCGACGCCGTCGAGCTGTGGAGCACAACGCGCCTGGTGGACGGCGTTGAAACGCGCAGTCCGGTAACGCCTCTCGATATCGTTAAAGTGCTGTTGGTCACTTTCGCCGGCTTCGTGCTGACACAGCGGTTACCTTCACTGCTGGACCTGTTCTTGCGGCAGAAAGTGGAGCTGGCTGCGGGAACCGTGTATGCCACGGTTACACTGATTCGCTATGTGCTGATCGCAGTCTTTGTCGTGGTCGTGATGGGCATGCTTGGCGCTGACTGGTCGCAGATTCAGTGGGCGGTTGCCGCACTCAGTGTGGGCATCGGCTTTGGATTACAGGAAATCGTGGCCAATTTTATCAGTGGCATTATCCTGCTGTTCGAACAACCGATTCGCGTCGGCGACATTATTACCGTGGGCGAAACCTCGGGCTCTGTTACCAAGATACGCATGCGTGCCACCACAGTGCGCGACTGGGACGGCAAGGAATTGCTGGTTCCCAACAAAGAATTTATTACCGGTCGGCTGCTCAACTGGTCATTGTCTGACCAACAGACACGGCTGGTGGTAGAAATTGGCGTTGCCTACGGTAGCGATGTGCCACGTGCCATGCAGATTGCCCTGGATGCCGCCAAGGCGCACCCGGATGTGCTGGCGGACCCGGAACCGTTCATCACCTTTGATGCCTTCGGTGATAATTCGCTCGCCCTGACGCTGCGCTGCTACTTGCCCTCACTGGATCGCAGGTTGTTCGTGGGCAGCGAATTGCGCAATGCCATCAACGACCAGTACAACGCTGCGGGTATCGTTATCGCATTCCCGCAGCGTGACGTTCACCTCAATACGCTATCACCACTGGAGGTGACCATACTGAACGCCGAGTCACCCCGCGGCACTGAAGGGGAGTCCGCATGAGCATTCCACGCCACTCCCTGATCACTATGCTAGGGATGCAGCACAGGATGAACATGAGGGTGCACCCGGAATGGGAAGCCCAGGGCTTCGCCTGGTACCGGGCTATCTGGATTGAAGCCGGCGAGCTGATTGACCATTACGGCTACAAATGGTGGAAAAAGCAGGCCCCGGATATGGCACAGGTGCAACTCGAGGTTATTGATATCTGGCACTTTGGTATGAGTGCGCTGCTTGCGCCACGGCTGAGTGCCGGCGACACGGTGGAGGCTGTGGCCGACGAGATCCTGGCAATCCTGCAGCAGCACAAAGTGCAGCATGAGGATGTGCGAGAGGCGACGGAAGCCCTGGCCCTGCACAGCCTGGAGAGCCGAAGCTTCTGCCCGGGCCGTTTCCAGGACCTGATGACAGCGGCAGCGCTGGATTATGACGCTCTGTTCAGGGCTTACGTGGGTAAGAACGTGCTCAACTTTTTCCGTCAGGACCATGGCTACCAGGAAGGGCACTACCAGAAGGTCTGGGCTGGTCGTGAGGACAATGAGCACCTGACAGAGATAGCCGCTGGCCTTGACAGCGAGGCCCCGGATTATGCCGAGGCCCTGTATGCGGCTCTTGCGAATCGCTATCCGGGGGCGAGTTCCTGATGGAAACCGACCGGCTTTCCACCTCTGCGCTGGCGCGCAAACTGGATTTGCCGGTGCAGCAACTGTTTGCAACGCTCAAGGACTACGGCTGGATACAGCGTCATCACGATAGCTGGTTGCTTACCAACAAGGGCGAGTATGAAGGTGGTGGTTATGTCGATAGCCAGCGTTATGGTCGCTACATCGTCTGGCCCGCAAGCCTTGTGGAGCATCCACTGCTGAGTGCGATTGAGTCCAACCAGCGCGTTACTGCCTCGGACCTGAAGCGTTATTTTCCCCGTTTGCATCCGCGTGAGATCAACCGGGCGTTAGGCGAAATGGGCTTGCAGGTGCACAGCATCATTGGCTGGGAACTGACATCGCAGGGAAAGCAGCTGGGTGGCCAGCAGGAGGAGAGTGAGGACTCCGGCGCCCTGTATGTGAGTTGGCCGGCTGATATCGTCGACCATCCGGTGATACACAGGGAGCTTATGGCTTACGGTGATGCCGGTGAGCCGCCGCCCCCATCAGAGCCAGCCGATGACCTGTTTGCCACGGTGAACCTCACAGAATTGGTGGGACTGGACGGCCACGCACTGGAAACACATCTTGAGCTGAAGGTATGCAACTGGCTGTATCTTGCCCAACTGGCGCACGCCCACCAGAGGGCGCTGCCGGTGGAGGAACTGCTGCATGCCGATTTCTATCTGCCCGCTGCCCGCGTCTATATCGAATGTTGGGAGGCGGAAGAGCCACCGGAGCGTCTCTCGCTCAAGTTAAAGAAAAAAGAGGTCTATCGCGAGCATGCGTTGCGGCTGATTGAAATTAATGCCAGGGACGCAGAGCGGCTGGACGAGGTTCTGGGTCGTCCGCTCATGGATTTCGGTATTCGGGTATAGGCTGGACCCCCCAAGGCTTGCTAACGCCGCACCAGCACCACGCCACACTCCATATGGTCGGTGTAGGGAAACTGGTCAAACAGCGCCAGTTCCTCAATCCTGTAGGCAGCTTTGAGCACGGCAAGATTATCCAGCAGTGTGTCGGGATTGCAGGAGACGTAGACGATGCGTTCAAAGCGCCCGGCCAGGGCCAGGGTGGCGCGGTCCAGGCCTGCCCGGGGCGGGTCAACAAACAGCGTGGAAAATCGGTGTTCTTCCAGTGGCGGCTGCAATGAGGCCAACCTGCGAAAAGGCCTGTCGCCGGCCATGGCCGCGGCCATTTCTTCCGCCGACAAGCGGATAAAGGCCAGGTTGTTCACCTGGTTCATGGCACGGTTGGCTTCCGCGGCGCGAATGGATGACTTGGCCACTTCGGTCGCCAACACCCGACGGAACCGGGCCGCAAGTGGCAGGGTGAAATTGCCGTTGCCGCAATACAGCTCCAGCAGGTCTGCATCGCTGGCCGGATTGACTGCACAGGCCCACTGAATCATTTCGCAGTTCACACGGGCGTTGGGTTGTGTGAAGGCCTGTTCGTACTGGCGGTAGTGCAGGGGGCCGCTGGGCAACGGCAGGGTTTCCACCACATAGTCCTCGCCGACAGTGCGCTTCTCACCCTTCGCGCGGCCGACAATACTGGCATCCAGGGCCTCGCCCAGCGTTGTCGCCGCCTGCTCCCAGGCATCGTCCAATGGCCTGTGGTAAACCAGGGTGACCAGCAATTGCCCGCTAAGCGTTGCCAGGAACTCTGCCTGAAAGACTTTGCGGCGCAGTGCTATGTCTGCCAGCAGGTGTTGTCTGACGACAGGCATGGCCGCCTGTATGCGTTCTGCTGCTATAGGGAACTGGTCTATGCGATGCGGTACCCGTGGGTTGCCTGGATCAAACATGGCATAAAACAGGTCGTCATCCTGGTGCCAAAGGCGAAACTCGGCGCGCATGCGGTAACCCAGGGGCGGAGACGCAAAACGCTGGGCGGGTGGTGCTTGCAGGGGTGCAAAGCGCGCTTCAACAGCATCGCACTTGCGTTGGAACAGTTCGGCGTACCGCTCGGGTTGCGCGATGATCACAGTTGCTCACCGCAACGGCGGGTGGAATCGGGGAGCTGGCGCGCCTGCGCGAGAGCCGGCTGCAAACGTTTCACAGGCAGTTTTCCGGTTTGGGCAGGCCGGCAATTTTGCTGCCCAGCCTGGCGGGACTGCCGGGGAACAACTGCATGAGGTATATACTGTTCCCTTTCTCCGGCCCCAGTTCCTGGCGCACAAACTTCACCAGCGCGCGATTGGCGGGGGAAGCTTCGAAGCGAACGTAAAACTCCCGCAGCAGGTCGACAATCTCCCAGTGTGCCGGCGTCAATTCGATGCCCTCGCGAGCGGCCAGTTCCAGTGCCAGCGAGGGGGTCCAGCGAGTGTGGTCGAGAAGAAAGCCGTCCTCGTCCACTGACAGCTCGTGGTCCTGGTCCTGTGCCATATCAATACCACGCACAGACGCTGTGGCGTGCCGCCAGCGCCACAAAATCGTCGTAGCTGGCCGTCTCCACCCAGTCGATGGCATCGGCGTCGAGGCCGCGCGCGGCGAGGTCATCGTGGAGGGCAAACAGTCGGATATTCCGCGAACCCAGGATTGCAAGTTCCGCAGGCCGACTGTGCAGGGCGTAGACAGCGTTCTGCATCAGCAGCAATGCATCACCCTGTGACAGTGCGGACAGGCAGTCCGTCAGTGCGCTGGCGTCGCTGTTCACTGTGTGCAGCAAGGTCAAAACACCAGCACCTGCGAGAAACGTCCCAACAGTGTGGGCAGTGTCTCGTCGTCCACCCGGGATGCGTGTTCCGGAAGCGCAATCCCGTCAAGCCCCCTGGCTGCCAGTGCAGCAGCGTCTACATACCACTGTTCAATGTCATACAGCGGCAGGGATGCCAGTGTTTTCTCCACGCTTTTTGCACCGATTTCGCTCGCTGCCTGCCCAGGCGAAAGCTGCCACACGCCGTCTCCCATGAATAGCAGGGCAACCGGTATATCAAACGCGGCAAAGGCCATCGCGAGGTCCAGGCCGCTTTTGCTTCTGCCTGCGTGGTAGGGCGGGCTGCGCAGGATCACGAGCACACTTGTTTCGCTCACCGGGTTCCTCCGAACGTGACGATACGGTCACCCAGCAGATATGTATCGGCGAGCTGGCCCAGGCCCGACAGCGCAAAGGCCGCATGTGCACTGGCGGCGGGGTGCGCCCGGCGTTCTGCCTCATCGCGGTCAAGAACCCCGCGCCGGGTCGCGGAGGCGCTGCAGAGCACCAGGTCGACCTGATGCTCTGCGGCCAGCGCGGCCCACTGTTCGGCGGTGTCGGGCCTGTCCCGGGGTACCACCGCCAGCGCGCTGCCGTGAAAGACGCCGTCGCCGTAGAAAAAAACACGGTGCAGCTCGTGCTCGCTGCGTACTACAGCACGGGCGAACTGCAGGGCCGGGTCGCTACCGTAGCTGTCAGCGGGCGGGGAGGATACGAGCAGGGAAAATCGCATGGGGCTGGGCTGGTGGGATATCCGGTTGTGTAACAAAAAAGCCCCGGCGGAACCGGGGCTTGCGGTAGTGCACTATCCTGTCGGGTCTTAACTGCGGGCGTCGGATTCCGCGACTAGTCGTCACCGCCGAAGGCGCCCAACAGGTGCAGCAGGTTCACGAACAGGTTATAGATGTCCAGGTACAGGGCCACGGTGGCGCGTATGTAGTTGGTTTCACCACCATTGATGATACGGCTGGTATCGAACAGGATCAGGCCGGACATGATCAGCACGATCGCTGCTGAAATGGTCAGGGACAGAGCCGGTATCGCCAGGAAAATATTGGCGATGGCGGCCACGATCGCCACCAGAAGGCCGACCATCAGGAAGCCCCCCATGTAGGAGAAGTCCTTGCGCGTGGTCAGGGCGTAGCCAGACAGGGCAAAAAACACCAGCGCCGTTCCACCCAGTGCCTGCATGACCAGGGACGGACCATTCGGCAGCGCCAGATAGTAGTTGAGCATGGGTCCAAGGGCCGCGCCCATGACACCCGTGAACGCGAACACTGCGACCAGCCCCTTGCCGCTGTTGGCCGTGGCATTGACGACAAACAGCAGGCCCAGGCCCACCAGCGAAAGCACCAGCGCCGTCATATGCGACAGGTTGAGTGCCATGGACACACCGGCCGTTACCGCGCTGAACAGCAACGTCATGCTCAGCAGCAGGTAAGTGTTTTTCAGTACCTTATTGGTGGCGAGGATCGAGTCCACACCACCGGTGCGTGCTGTCTGTGTATCAAACAAACTCTTCTCTTCCATTTCCCAAACCTCCAGAACAGTTGATCCTCGCTGTACCGGCGAGTGCCGGTAACCAGCGTAAAGTGTGCGGCGACCTTGAATCACATATCAAGCCGGTGCGCTATTGTTGTGCCGTTGAGCGCCTCTCCCCGGCATGACACCGGGTGACAGACGGCAACTTCCCCGGCCACACCGCCTGGTGCCGCGCCGCCCACACTATAACGCGATAATAGGGGCGATGTGGGCGAAATCAAGCTAACGCGCTCTCCCTCGCACGCAACAAATGATATTGAAAACCTTGCGCTGCTGCCATCTTGTTGGGCACGCGGGCTTCCGCGTGTTCAGTGATGGTGCGCAGGTGTGGGCTGATGGCCACGCAGCCAGCGTAGAACCGGTGTCTGTAAGCTGGCACGGAAGCTGCGTGGCCTGATTCGCTGTGTATCAGCAGCCAACATCCGGCAGGCGCGCACTGACGCGCCGTGCCTTGCGATCAGCTTTACAGGGAGATGCCTTCAAATGACCACCATCGCCATTCAGAACGCGCTGATCTACACCGTTGACGCCGCATTCCGCTGCTACAACCCTGGCACTATCGTGTTTGACGCATCGCAGATCCTGGCAGTTGGACCCACGGGCAGCGTGGAGGTTCCCGGGGAGGCGCACATCATAGATGGTCGCGGTCGGCTGGCGGTGCTCCCGGGCCTGATAGACGCGCACTGTCATTCCAGCCTGCTGAAAGGATTCTCTGAAGATGCCCAGCTGATGGATTGGCTACCGCAGTACCAGCGGGAGCACCAGGCTCTCACGGAACAAGATGCCTATTACGCCTGCCTGGTAACGTTCATGGAGGCGCTCAAAGGGGGCACGACGACGCTGCTGGACATGTACCGCTTTCTGCAGCAGGGGGCGGCAGCCGCGGGAAAGCTCGGTATCCGGGCGCATTTGGTGCCCTACGCCGCGGATCATCCCACCAAGCATTTCTTTGAGACACTGGAAACCACCGAACAGTTGATACGGGATCATCACGATACCCAGCAGGGCCGCATCAAGGTCTGGGCAGGACTTGAGCACATCACCTATTGCTCCGAATCCATGTTCCGCGCCTGTCGTGACCTGTCCGACACCTACGGTGTCAGAATCCATGCCCATACCAGCGAACAACAGGAAGAAGTCGCGGCTGTGAAAACGCTGTTCGGCGACGTACCTGTACGCAAATTCCTCGACTGGGGCATTCTCAAGCCCGGTTCGGTGCTGGCGCACTGTGTCTGGCTGAATGATGATGAGATACAGATTCTCTCGGACACGGGCACCGGTGTCGCACACTGCCCGATCAGCAACATGAAGCTGGCCTCTGGCACAGCACCACTGGGGAAGTTCCGCGACGCCGGCGTGACGGTGGGATTGGGTACCGACGGCGGCATATCCAATAATTCCGTCAGCATGTTTGAGACCATGAAGGCCGGTTCCCTGCTGCAAAAAGTGACACACCTGGACGCTACGGCTGTGAGTGCAGCGGATGCGCTGCGTATGGCGACGATTGATGCTGCGAGGTTACTGGGCATAGACGCAGAGGTGGGCTCACTGGAAGTCGGTAAGCAGGCCGACCTGATAACCGTTGACCTGTGGCAGCCACACATGCTCCCGCTGGCCCGGAGTGAGGGCCACGACCCGGTGCTGTGGAACCTGGTGTTTGCGGCCCGGGCATCCGATGTGTGTGACGTATGGGTACAGGGCCAGCAGTTGCTGAAAGCGGGCAAGATCATGGCCCTGGATGAAGCTGATGCACTGGAGGCAGTGCACGAGCAGACGCTGAGCCTGCTTTCGCGACGCGAGAAAGCGAAGGCGATTCCAATGGTATGAGAGGGCAGTCCGTCGCAGTTTGTCGAACGGGGGTTCTCTTCAAACCGGGCCCACCCGATACCCAAAAAAAGCCCCGCTGCGCGGGGCTCCTTTTTTGGATATGGCGGTGGGCCAGGGATTCGAACCCCGGGAACCTTTCGGTTCAACGGTTTTCAAGACCGCCGCTTTCGACCGCTCAGCCAGCCCACCGGAAGTTTGCGGGACGCCCCGCGAACAGGGGCGGCATTATACCTCCCTGTACACGGGGCACAAGCCGGATCAGCTGTGATCAGACGACGGACCGCGAGGATCGTTAGGGGCACGGGGCGGCGCCGGCCGGGTCTGGCTTACTGGCGGGGCCACAGTGTCGCTGAATAATTCCAGCGTCGCCGTATTGATCTCTACAGCCTGCACGGGTCTGGGCGAGACACGGGGGTCATTCCAGGCGCGCACGTCGCTATCGCCGTCGGAGGCCTGCTCAGGTTCCTCAGGCGCGTTCTCCATGGCTGTGGTCGTAACGCCTTCGGTGTCGTCTGCCGATGCAACAACAGCAGCGTCAGGCTCACTGGCGTCCGGCTCTGCGTCGGCCACCGGTGTTGCAGCCTCGCTGTCGTCCTGCCCTCTGGAATCCTCAGCGGTCAGAGTCGTTCCCGAGGTATCCGCTGCCGCGGTGTCGTTGGCTTCATCCGCAAGGGACTCGGCGCTGCCGACATCGGACGTCTCCGGCACACTGGCATACGAGGTGTCAGACTCAGCCGGGGCTGCCTGCGAAGCGGCAGCGGTCTCGGACGGTTCCCGGGGTTCTGCGGCCGCGTCTGTCTCCGTAGACGCTGCGTTCTGCCCGTCTTCCTGCCCGTCGTCGTCAGGCCGCTTGCCCCGACGGCGGCGACGTGGCTTATCTGCGCCGCGCTGGTCGCTGGGACGCTTGCGAGGCTTGTCACTGCTCTGTTCGCTGCCTTGCTCGTCGGCCTGCTGCGTTTCCTTCTCTGTGTTGTCTCCACCTGCGGCCTGCGCGTTGTCGCGGTTGCCATCGCTATTGCGTTTGCGATTGCGCCCGCCGCGGCGGCGCCGGCGGCCGTCGCCATTGCGTTGCTGACTGTCGTCTTCTGATGCCTTGCGTCCGACCGGTTTCGCGCCATCTTCAGTGGCCACATCAGATCCAGCCTCGGCGGACGAGTCGGCCTTTTGCTCGCTGCGCCTGGTATCGCCGCCGCGGCGGTTGCGTCCACCGCGGCGACGATTGCGGTTACGCTGCTCGTCATCGCTGCGCTTGTTGTCAGCCCGCTTGCGCCCGGACGGCTCCGGGGCAGGCGCCGCATCGTTTTCGGCTGGCGCGCCGCTGAAGAGCCCGAAGATTCGCGATAGCAAGCCCGGTTTGGCCGCCGGTTCAACTTTTGCAGGCGCTTCCCGCCGGGGGCGCTTCTGCGCCCTGGGCTTGTCGCTGTCGGATTGCTTCGGTTCCGGTTTGGCAGCCGCGGGTTCGGGAGCCGGAGCGGGCGAGGAGGGCGTAATAGCCTGCACAGCAGCGCGTTCTACAGGTATGTCCTGCGGCTGGTCGGCAGGGATTTCAACCTCTTCAGGCGAGAGATCTATCTCGAAGGAAAGGTCCTTTCGCTCCACCACCTGGTCATCCCGCAGGCGCTCGACTTCGAAGTGCGGTGTATCCATGGCGGGGTTCGCCAGCACCATGACACGCACGCCAGTCAGCTTTTCGATATCCGCGATCGCACCACGCTTTTCGTTCAACAGGTAGGTCGCGACGGGGACCGGCACCATGGCACGGACCTCGGCGGAGCGCTCCTTGATCGCCTCTTCCTCCAGCAGGCGCAGAATGGAAAGCGCCAGCGACTTGGTGTCGCGAATTGTGCCCTGTCCGTTGCAACGCGGGCAGACAATAGCGCTGGTCTCTCCGAGGGAAGGCCGCAGCCGCTGGCGCGACATTTCCAGCAGGCCGAAGCGACTGATCTTGCCCACCTGAACGCGCGCCCTGTCAATTTTGAGAGCGTCTCGCATGCGGTTTTCAACCGCACGCTGGTTCTTCGCCGCCATCATGTCAATAAAGTCGATAACAATGAGGCCGCCCATATCGCGCAGGCGCAGCTGTCGGGCAATTTCGTCAGCGGCCTCCAGGTTGGTCTGGGTGGCTGTTTCTTCGATATCGCCGCCCTTGGTGGCGCGTGCCGAGTTGATGTCTATGGCCACCATGGCCTCGGTGGGGTCTATGACGATAGAGCCTCCCGAGGGAAGCCTGACCTCCCGTTGGAACGCCGTTTCAATCTGGCTCTCTATCTGGAACCGATTGAACATGGGGATCGAGTCCTCGTAGCGTCGAATCCGGTTTTTATACTGCGGCATGATGTGGCTGACGAAGTTCAGCGCATGCTGGCAGGCTTCGTCAGAATCGATCAAAACCTGATCGATATCGTCGCGAAGATAATCGCGGATGGCGCGGATGATGACGTTGCTTTCCTGTAGCAGGAGGGAAGGGGCTTTCTCTTCTTCGCCTGCCTGCTTCACGGCATCCCATAGCTGCAGCAGGTAGCTCAGGTCCCACTGCAATTCCTCATGGGTTCTGCCAATGCCTGCCGTGCGGATAATAACGCCCATGCCGTTCGGGATCTCGAGCTGTGCCAGCGCGTCTCGAAGTTCATTGCGGTCTTCGCCTTCTATGCGTCGAGAGATTCCGCCCGCGCGAGGGTTGTTCGGCATCAGGACCATATAGCGGCCAGCGAGGCTGATAAACGTCGTCAGGGCCGCTCCCTTGTTGCCTCGTTCTTCTTTCTCGACCTGCACCAGCACCTCGGTGCCTTCCTTTACAACGTCCTTGATGCGTGGTCGACCGTCGCCGTTGCTACCTTTCTTGAAGTACTCGCGGGAAATTTCCTTCATTGGCAGGAACCCGTGGCGCTCCGCACCGAAGTCCACGAAGGCGGCTTCGAGACTGGGTTCAACCCGGGTAATTTTGCCTTTATAGATGTTCGCTTTTTTCTGCAGCCGGGTGCGGTTCTCGATATCGAGATCGTAAAGCCGCTGTCCGTCTACCATGGCAACACGCAGCTCTTCGGGCTGGGTTGCGTTTATCAGCATTTTCTTCATGTGCACTGCACTCTGTCATAGGCGCAGCAAAGGCGGGAGATAGCGTCGTTACCAAGGACTGAGTGAGCCGCTGCGCGGCCCGGACGTTTTCACATCCGCTCGCCGCATAGCGGCGTAGCACCGGTGAAGGAACTCCAACCGGATTTTCAGGCTGGGCCGCCCAAACCCTCTGGACGACCGTTATGTCATATTCTTCAGTCTTTCAGCGCCGCGGGTCGCCAAAAGCAACCGGACGCCGGGGTA
>JAZBPS010000202.1:0-42605 GCA_036353375.1 Halieaceae bacterium
CGACGCCGGCCCCATGTGATCGAAGAAGACGAAAGGCCCGACACTGCGACGCCGGGTGGACGGCAACACACGCCGCACACTGAACTCACCCAGGTCTGCCTCGCGCGGCTCCAGCCTGAGCACGGCGCGACCTCCCGTATCTGTTTTGCCCGTTGTCATTGATTCCTCCCGGTGACGTGCAGTGTGTTTATACGCGGGACAGCCCGATTATCCCAACGCAGTGCTAGCGCATGTCGAACAACAGAAACTCCGCGTCCGCGGTGGCACGTATATCGAGTTCCAGCGGTCCCTCCAGCGCCAGGCCATCGCCTTCCTTGAGCGCGACGTCATTAACGCGCAGGGCGCCTCGGGCGAGCTGTAGCCAACCCGACCGCGCCGGGGCGAGTGCGTACTCCAGACCCCTGTCGGCTTCCAGCAGACTCGCGTACAGGTCCACGTCCCGGTGTATGGTAACCGCGCCCTCACGCCCGTCCCGGGCCCCGATCAGGCACAACTGGTTGCGTTTTTGTTCCGGCGTATAGGTCCGCTGCTCATAGCCCGGCGCCATGCCCTGTCGCTCGGGTTGAATCCAGATCTGCAAAAAGTGTACGGGTTCTGTCGTGGAGCCATTGTATTCGCTGTGCATGACGCCAGTACCCGCACTCATGCGCTGCAGGTCGCCGGGCACTATGGCCGAGCCTGTGCCCAGGCTGTCCTCGTGCTGCAGCGTCCCGGCCAGCACGTAGGACAGGATCTCCATGTCGCGATGCCCATGCCGATCAAAGCCTTTTCCGGGCGCCACGCGGTCCTCGTTGATGACCCGCAGGGGCCCATGGCCCATGTGCGCCGGGTCCAGGTAGTGACCAAAGGAAAAACTGTGCCGGCTATCCAGCCAGCCGAATTGCGCTCTGCCGCGCTCTTCCTCGGGGCGCAAACGCATCATGACCCACCTCCCGCTCATGTATCCCAGATGCGCCTAGCTTATTCGTTGCCTGAAGAAATACAATCTACGATAAAAGAAACATTATGTATCCGTTTTGGAGACAGTGTATGGACATGCTGGAATGTATCCGCAGTTTTCTGCAGGTCGTGGATGCCGGGGGCTTCGCCGCGGCGGCACGCAACAAGGGCGTAAGCCGCTCCCTCGTGAACAAGCAGGTTCGCAAGCTGGAGGAACACCTGGGCGCCCAGTTGTTGCAGCGAAGTACCCGTCGGGTCTCTCCCACCGACACAGGCACAGCCTTCTATCAGCGCTGCAGCGGCATTGTGACGGACCTGGACGCCGCATTTGCGGCCGTTGGCGAGATGCAGGAAAGCCCCCGCGGCACCCTGAAACTGAATGCTCCGATGTCCTTCGGAACGCTGCACCTCGCAGAATGGGTGGCGGAGTTCATGGCGGCGCATCCGGAACTCTATATCGAGCTGTCTCTCAGCGACCGCTTCGTTGACCCGCTGGAGGAAGGCTTCGACGTCAGCCTGCGAATCAGCGAACCGCGCCACCTCACCAGCCTTGTCACGCAAGAGCTTGCACCGGTGCATCGCGTACTGTGCGCGTCCGCTGGTTACCTGGCCCGGGCCGGTGCGCCAGCGTCACCCTCAGACCTCAAGCGCCACCGCTGCCTGCACTACGGGTATCAGGAAAGCGGCACCCAGTGGCGGCTGTCGGGTCCCGAGGGCGATGCGTCAGTGCCGGTGAACTGTGCCATGTGGTCCAACAACGGCGAAGTGCTGGCCGCCGCCAGTCGCGCACACCAGGGCATCGCCCTGCTACCCACCTTCATCATCGCCGGCGATCTCGAACGCGGCACACTCCAGCCTGTGCTGGATGGCTATGCGCCGAAACCCCTGGCGCTCAGCGCCATGTATCCGCGCCACAGACACCTGTCCAGCCGCCTGCGATTGTTCGTCGACTTTCTTGCCACGCGGGTTGAGCAAGCGGGGCACTGGGTCGACCGCAGCTGAGTCACTGGCCCGTCTGTGCGCGCCATTGCTGTGGCGCCCACGCAACGATGGCCTCTGCATCGACCGGCAGCAGGAAGCCGGCGCTCACCGCAGCGTCGGCTGCGGCGGCGACCGCTTCCACATAGCCCGCCTCGTCCACGTAAAGACTGGCCATCTGATCGGCCGTGAACAAGGAGGTGGTCCCGAAAAGGAAGCAGAAGGAGCCGCCCGTCTGCCCCTCCCCGGAGAGCACCGCCGAGGCTGCGTCAACGTAAGGCGTGCGGATGCCGCCGGTGACATTGCCCAGTGAATCCGTCAGGTAGGCGGTCTGGCTGTCGTTGAGATCAAGCCGCGGCGCGACTGGCGGCGCAACCGCGTCGCGCACCCAGGCATCCAGGGCGCGCAATCCGGCGCGCAGGACATAGGTAAAGGGACCCGCGTTGAATGGACGGTCGCATTGCAGGAACCCGAACACGGTGTCCTCCTCGACCACAGCGGCAAACCGGGGTTCTCCCAATGCGTCATTGCGGCCCGCGACGATGCCGTAGTAATCACTGTGCGAGGTCCCTGCCACCTCCCACAGGCGGAAGAAATCGTTATCGTCCTGCCGGGCAGCGGCGTAGTTGAGCAGCGT
This sequence comes from Halieaceae bacterium, assembly GCA_036353375.1. Classification (GTDB taxonomy): domain Bacteria; phylum Pseudomonadota; class Gammaproteobacteria; order Pseudomonadales; family Halieaceae; genus JANQIO01. Next base: position 2,555 of record JAZBPS010000202.1, read on the forward strand.
GACGTCCGTTTCCGACTGCACGGTGAGCACCGGCGTTCGATTGTCCTCGCGCACGATCACCGCCTCCGGGGCGGCAATCTCCACCTGTGGGTCCTGCGCCAGCGGGGCCGCGCCGTCACCACGGGTCATCACCAGAAAACCGTCATAGGCGTTATAAAGCGGTTGTACGGCGTTGATATAGGCCACCATGCGCCCGCCCGACTGCGACTGGCCGGACGCTATGATGCGCTGCGGAACCATGCCGGCGAGCACATCCACATTGGCTTCACCGCGCAGAATGGGCACCACCTGACTGAACATGTCGTAGGAAAAGCTGTCCCCCGGATGCAAAAGGCTGCCATAGCGCGCGGGATTCACCCCTTTCAGGTGCAGCGGCGCCAGCGCGCCCGCGCTGCCGTCAACACCAATTTTCTGCGCCGAAACGCCCACCCAGATCTGCCCCTCGCGGTACATCTCAACGTGGCCTGCGCCCCATACGGGTGGCGTCTCGAAGCCGGCGGTAACATTGAGCCATTCCACGTGTACGGTGCCGTTGAATCGCGCGGGATCTGACGGTCTGTGTATCAGAATCCGCGACCGATAAGCCGCTTGTTCTGCCGGCTCGACCGTCCACACGCCATCGCCCAGCAATTCACTGAGACTGGTGAATGCAGTCGCATTACCCTCGTAGAAGAATTCCACGGCCTCGTAACCCGCCTCCGACAAGTCAAATGTGTTCTGCTGCAGGAACGGATTACCCGCTGCGGGCGGCTCCTGTACCGTGGGCACAGCGACCGGGAGAAATTCGGGTTCGCCATCCAGACTGATGGTGTCGTTCCCGTCACTGCAGCCCTGCAGACAGGGCAAGGCCAGGAACGCGAGGCACAGGACTGCCAGCCGTTGCCGAAGCACCGGCGGCCGCAAAGCATGGCGAAACGACGAAACGAGTGAAAAAGACGACGAGATACCGTGCATAGACAGCTCCTTGTTATGCATTATTGTTGCGCTCTGATACCCCATGCGCGCGCCCTGTGCAAGCACCGCCTGCAGGCCGCTTTGAGGTATAGTCACTGAATGGACGCGGTGGTGTCGAACTCCACGGCACCCTGGCGATGCACAGGCGCGGGCCGCGCCGGACGCGCGGCCGTGGCGCAGGCAACGACTGCGAGGGAACCAACCATGCTGAAATACATCGCGCCCATCGCCGCACTCGCGGGCAGTGTTGCCGTTTTCGCACTGTTGCAGGCCAATCAGCCAGCACCGGACAGGCGCGACATCAAGGCAAGGCCTATCACGGTTTTCGTTGAGACGGTGCGGCAGGAGAACGTGCCCCTGGACGTTGTCACCCAGGGCGAAGTGCGCTCGCGCGTCGCTATTGATCTCATTTCTGAAGTCAGTGGACGCGTGGTGAGTGTTTCACCCGAGTTTATGGAAGGTGGCGCCTTCGAACCCGGTGCGCTGCTGGTGCAAATCGACGACACAGATTACCGACTTGCGCTGAGTCAGGCGGAAGCGCGGGTGGCGACCACACAGGTAAACCTCACCACCGTACAAGCGGATGCCGACGTGGCGCGCCAGCAGCTGCGTGGGACCAGCAACCCGTCGGACCTCGCGTTGAAAAAGCCTCAGGTCGCGGGGGCGAAGGCCGCGCTGAAGGCGGCGGAGGCAGAGCTGGAACAGGCGCGCGCCAACCTTGCACGCACCCGGGTCACCCTGCCTTTTCGCGGGCGGGTTGCAGACACCTACGTGGACCTTGGCCAGTTTGTCAGTGCCGGCACACCGCTGTGCAGTGTCTTTGCCACCGACAAGGTGGAAGTAAGACTTCCCATCACCTATGAGCAGCTGGCGGCACTGGGGCTGCCAATCGGCTTCCGGGCGGCGCCCGGTGAAGGGCTGGATGTCACCCTGCAGGCAAATCTGGCGGGGGCTTCGCAGCGCTGGCAGGCGCAACTGTTGCGTCTGGATGCATCGATTGACCGGGAGACCCGGTCGCTGTACGCCATCGCCGAGACAGAGGACCCCTACGGCAGCAATGCGTCTGCAAGCGGCATGCCGCTGGCGGTGGGACTGTATGTCACTGCCACGATTCACGGACGGGTACTGAAGCAGGCCATGCAGATTCCCCGGCGCGCCCTGCGCGCGGGTGACACGGTGTACGTGGTGAATGACGACCAGCGCCTGGATATACGCGATGTCACAGTCACGCACAGCACACCGGATGTGGCTATCATCGCCGCGGGCCTGCGCCCCGGTGAACAGGTCATCACCTCGACGATTCGCAATCCCATTCCCGGCATGCTGCTGAAAGCTGACCCGGTCACCGCACAGGCGTCCGCCAGCACGGCGGCAACAGGTAACCGGGGCTGATGAAGCGACTTATCGGCTGGTGGGTGCACAACCCGGTCGCCGCAAACCTGCTGATGCTGGGTATATTGCTGGCGGGCCTGCTGGGCTTTAACGCCATGGAGCGAGAGGCCTTCCCCCTGTTCAAACCCAACCAGGTTGACATAGAAGCGACCTGGCCGGGCGCAGCACCGCAGGAAATCGAGGAGCAGGTGATACTGCGTTTTGAGCAGGCGCTGAAAGAGGTCGAGAACGTCTATCGCGTGTACGCGACGGCGTCCGAGAACCAGGCCAGACTGGAAGTGCTGACCTACGCAGACGTCGATCTCAATGCCTTCCTCGACGACGTCAGCAATGCCGTTGACGCAACCACCGGACTGCCCAGGGATCTGGAGAACGTGAAGGTACAGCGCGGCGTGCGCCGGGATGAAATGGCGCGGGTGGTGGTGCACAGCAATGTGCTTTCCGAGCGCCAGCTGCTGCGCTTGGCAGAGGACCTGCGCGAAGAATTGGCCGCCCTGCCATTCATTGCCATGGTAGACCTGTTCGGCGCGCGTCGCGAAGAAGTCTCTATAGAGCTGTCCGAGCGTGACATGCGCCGTTTTGGCCTCAGCTTTGACGATGTCGTGGCTGCCATTCGTGCCAGTTCTATCAATCTCTCCTCCGGCCAGGTGCGCACCAGCACCGGCGACGTGCGGCTGCGGGTGCGCAACCTGGCGGACGACGAGCAGGACTTCGGCCGCATTATTGTGCGCCAGACCGACGACGGCGCCAGTGTCTACCTGCGCGATGTCGCCAACATTGTCGACGGCTTCGAGGACGAGGAAATCCTGGCCACGCTGGATGGCGAACCCGCCATCCTGCTGCAGATCATGACCAGCGAAGTCATGCAGATTGTAAAGAGCAGCGAGGCTATCTCGCAGTGGCTGGAGGAGCGTCGTCCCGGTCTGCCGGCGGGTGTCAGCCTTGGTCTCTGGTCAGACACGGCGGATATATACCGTGGCACCATGGGCACCATCATGCAGTCTGCTTACCTGGGCCTGCTATTGGTGTTTATGGTGTTGATCATCACCCTGCGGCCCACGGTGGCGCTATGGGTAACCGTGGGCATTGCGGTCGCGTTCCTGGGCACCTTTGCCTTGCTCCCGGCCAACAATGTCTCGTTGAACGTCACGTCGACCTTCGCTTTTCTGCTGGTGCTTGGGATTGTGGTAGACGATGCCATCGTGGTGGGTGAAAGCATTCACCATCACAGCCACAGCCCCGGCGGTGGTGGCCCGGACAGTGCAATCGAAGGTGCTTTTGCTGTCTCGAAACCGGTTATTTTCGCGGTGCTCACCACCATCATCGCCTTCGCGCCCTGGTTCTTTGTTTCCCTGGCGGAGGCACAGGTGACCCGACAGCTATCGGTGGTTATCACCGTGGCCCTGCTGATTTCATTGATCGAGGCATTCCTGATATTGCCGGCGCACCTGCGCAAGCTGCGGCACAGGGAGAAGCTCAACCGGGTAATGCGCTGGCAGAAACGCGTCGAAGAGGGGCTGGTGCATTTCGCCGATGTCCATTACCGCCGCCTGCTGCAGCGCGCCGTTGCGCAGCGCTACTTCACCACCGCGGCTTTCATCGCTCTCTTCATTGTGAGCCTGGGGCTGTTCTCCAGCGGCTGGGTGAAGTTCGCTTTCATGCCGGAAGTCCAGGGCACCCAGATTTACCTGCAGGCACAACTGCCCGCAGGCAATCCCTACGCGCGCTCACTGGAGATTCTCGAGCAATTCCAGGCCGCCCAACGACAGCTGGTCAGGGAAGTGGAGGCGCGCGCGCAGACAGGCGGGTCCGGCCAGCTTATTGAAGGCTGGTATACCCGCGCCAGGCGCGACAGCGTGATAGCAATCATGGAACTGGTGCCGCCGGAATTTCGCGACATGGAAGGCAAGGAAGCGGCCGAGCGCCTGCGTGAACTGATCGGCGACGTGCCGGACGCAGACGAGATTCAGGTCAGTTACACCATCGACCAGAACACACCCGGTATTTCCTATGTGTTGCGGCACAGGGATGCTGACATCCTGCAGGCCGCCAGCATGGAAATGAAAGCGCAGTTGCAGGCGTATGAGGGTACCTTTTTCGTGCGCGACAACCTGCAGGGCCAGACCGACGAACTGCATATGCAGCTGCTGCCAGGGGCCCAGAAGCTGGGACTGACCCTCGCGGAGGTGTCCCGGCAGGTCCGGCAGGCCTATTACGGGGAGGAAGTGCAACGTTTGCCCAGGGAAAACGGCGATGTACGAGTGATGGTGCGCTATCCGCAGGCAGAGCGCCGCAACTTGCAGAGCCTGCGACAATTCCGGGTGCGCACTGCGGACGGCCGCGAAGTGCCGCTGTTGTCCGTGGTAGACGTGGAGCTCACCAGCGGCCTGCGGCAGATCCAGCGTCGCGACGGCGAGCGCATGGTGCAAATTACCGCCGACCTCGCTCCGGAATTGATGAGCGATATTGGCGAGGACATGAACGGGGAATTTCTGCCAGGACTTCAGGAAAAGTACCCTGGGCTGGTCATCCTGAAAGCGGGCCAGGCGGAGAACCAGGAGTTCTTCCTCAGCGAAATCACCGCCCTGTACACGGTCGCCCTGTTTATGATGTACGCACTGATCGCAGTGGCATTCCGCTCTTACTGGCTGCCGCTGCTGATCATGACGGCGATACCCTTCGGCTTCATGGGTGCCGTCTACGGACACCTGCTGTTTGGTGTGTCCATGGCGATGTTCTCCTATTTCGGCATCGGTGCGGCAGCCGGCGTTGTGGTGAACGACAACCTGGTGCTGGTGGACTACATCGGCCGCCTCAGGGACAGAGGTGTCGATGCTATCGCCGCCGTGGAGGAAGCCGGTGTCTACCGGTTCCGTCCTATTCTGCTCACCACCCTGACCACGTTCATCGGGCTCATGCCCATCATGGCGGAACGCTCCATAAACGCCGAGTTCCTCAAGCCCGCGGTGCTGGCACTGGCCTTCGGGGTTCTGTGTGCGCTGTTTGTCACCCTGTTGATGGTCCCCGCCCTGTACTGCATCGGCGAGGACATTCGCGGACTGTCACAGCGCGCACTGGCACGCCTGGGCACCCGCCGCCACAGCAGCAGCGCCGGGGGCGCCTGAAACAGCCCACACTGGCGCGCTTATCCCACAGCGTCTAGTATGCTGGCCATGAGTTCCAGCAAGACCGACACGCGCACCCCATCGCCGCCCTACGGATACTCCCGCGAGTGTCACTATCCGCTGGAGCGGCAGATACGCATCGTTGCGGAATTCCACGCGCACAATATACGACCCAGCCGCATCGCCTACCGCATGGGCATCGACATAGACCTGATAGAGCGCCTGATCGCGGGCGAAGCCCACCAGGCCATGTTTGAGGAGATGCTGGCATACTACCGCAAGCACCGCCGCAACCAGCGCCTCCAGGAAACCCAACAACTCAAAGGCAGTGCGCGGGTGGAACAGCAGGCGCGTATCGAGCGCGAGTATCACAACGCCGATCGCCCCTAGCCGGACCTGCCCGGGCACCCTCCCCGCTGTCTCAACGGAAGAAACCATGATCGACCTACATTACTGGCCCACACCCAACGGCAAGAAAGTCTCCATACTGCTGGAAGAAGCCGGCATCCCCTATCGGACCGTGTACTGCAACATCGGCATGGGAGACCAGTTCAGTGAAGCGTTCCTGAAAATCAGCCCCAACAATCGCATGCCTGCGATTGTCGATACGGAGCCGGCCGACGGGGGCGAGCCTATAGCCGTTTTTGAATCGGGCAGTTGCCTGCTCTACCTGGCAGAGCGGTTTGGCCAGTTTGGCGGTGAAAGCCTGCGCGAGCGCTGGGAGGTCAACCAGTGGCTGATGTGGCAAATGGCCAACCAGGGACCGAAGATGGGCGAGCGCGGCCACTTCGCCAGACTGAAGGATAGCGCCGGCGACCAGAGCTACGCGCTGACGCGGTTCAGTGACGAGACGCACCGGTTGTACGGCGTCATGAACAATCGGCTTTACGACCGTCGCTATCTCGCCGGCGATCATTACACCATCGCCGATATGGCCTCATTCCCCTGGGTAACCTATCACGAGGCCCAGAGAATTGATCTCGATGAGTTCAAGTACGTGAAGCGCTGGTACAGGGAGCTTGAGCAGCGCCCGGGATTGCAGCGCGGTATGGCCCTGGGGAGTGAAGAGAACCAGGATTACTCCGGCCTCAGCGAAGAAGACATCAAGCGGCTGACCGCCCTGCTGTTCAACCAGCGGGCACGCCCTGCACCGGATACCGGCGGCATCGAGGACTGATCCTGCGCGCCGCCGGTGCTACTGCTCGACGAAGGCGCGCTCTACAACGTAGTGACCCAGCTCGCCATTGCGTGTCTCTGCGAAACCACGCTGATCCAGCATGTTGGTGAAGTCTTTAAGCATGCTGGGACTGCCGCAGATCATAAAGCGGTCGTCCGCAGGATTCACCGGCGGCAGACCGATGTCGTCGGTGAGCTTGTCACTGCCCATCAGGTCGGTGAGGCGCCCCATGGTGGGAAACGCCTCCCGCGTCACCGTCGGGTAGTAGGTTAGCTTCTGACGCACCAGCTCGCCGAAGTATTCGTTGTTCGGCAAGTGCTCGGTGATGATGTCGCGATACGCCAGCTCATCCACGTAGCGGCACCCGTGCGTGAGGATCACGCGATCAAAGTTGGCATAGATTTCCGGGTCGCGAATGATGCTCAGGAACGGCGCCAGCCCGGTGCCGGTGGCGATCAGGAAAAGGTTTTTGCCCGGCAGCAGGTTGTCTTCCACCAGGGTGCCCGTCGCCTTGCTGTTAACGAGCACCTCGTCGCCGACGCGGATGTGCTGCAGGCGAGACGTCAGCGGCCCATCGGGTACCTTGATGCTGAAGAATTCCAGCTCGTCCTCGTAATGGGCGCTGGCCATGCTGTAAGCCCGCAGCAGGGGCCGCCCCTGCTCCTCCAGTCCGATCATGGTGAAGTAGCCGCTTTTGAAGCGAAAGCCGGGGTTGCGTGTCGTTTTGAAACTGAACAGGGTGTCGGTCCAGTGGTGGACGTCTGTCACCCGTTCGCGTAGCAATTCAGCCATGATGAGTCTCCGTTGGTGTTACACAGCAATATACGGGCTGTACTTATATTGGTTTAGCGGTTATTTTGAATATCATTAACCTGTTATTCCGATATATAAGGCAAACATAACCCGTGCGCTACACCTTGCGTCAGCTACAGGTCTTTCTGGCAACCGCCCGCCACGGCAGCGTAAGTCGCGCTGCAGACACCCTTTCCATGTCCCAGTCCGCCGCCAGCAGCGCCCTCAGAGACCTGGAGGAAAGCTATCAGGTACAGCTCTTCGACAGAGTCGGAAAAAGGTTAAAAATCAATGAACTGGGAAGATCTCTTCAGGTACAGGCTGAGAGCCTTATCGAACAGGCCGAGGGGTTGGAGCGAGCCCTGGCAGGGGATGCAGGACCGGGCACGCTGCGGCTGGGCGCGACACTCACCATCGGCAATTACCTGGCGGTCGGCATGATCGCCGCATTCCGGTCGGCGTTCCCGGAGGCCAGAGTCGAGCTGACGGTGGCCAATACGGAGACGATTGTGCAACAGCTGTTGAGCTTTGGCCTGGACCTTGGTCTGGTCGAAGGCGAGTTACAGCATCCTGACCTCGACATTCTGGACTGGCGCGACGACGAGCTGGTGGTGTTTGGCCCAGCCGGGCATGTCCTGGCAGAGAAACCGGCATTGTCCGATGCCGACCTGCTGGCCCACCCGTGGGTGGTCAGGGAGCCTGGCTCCGGCACACGACAAACCTTTGACCGCGCCATGCACGGGCTGTTGCCCCACCTGGACCTGAGCCTGGAGCTGCAACACACCGAGGCCATCAAGCGGGCGGTTGAGGCCGGTCTCGGACTGGGTTGCCTGTCGCGCATCAGCCTGGAGGACGCCTTCCGGCGCGGCACGCTTGCACCCCTGCAGGTGCCCCACCGGGACTTCTCACGACGTTTGAGCATCATCATGCACCGACAGAAGTTCCGCTCAGCGGGACTACAGGCCTGGCTGGCCCTGTGCCGCGAACACCAGGATCTCAGCGCGCAGCAGGCGCGCACGCATTAGGCTCGCGCCGCCACTGCGCTGCGGCTTTCGCGGAACGCGACAGAGTCTTTATACTTGATGCATCTGAAACGTGAGGACGCTGGCATGAATGAAGCTGTTAACGATATCGTGATGAACCGGTCCGCGGGCGACATCATGGGGCAGCCCGAGCAGACGCTGGAAGAACAGCGCACCGAGCGCAAACAGAAACTGGCCGCCGCCCTGCGATTGTTCGGCAAGTTTGGATTTGACGAAGGCCTGGCCGGCCACGTTACTGTGCGTGACCCTGAGCTGACTGATCACTTCTGGGTAAACCCCATGGGCAAGTCATTCAAGCTCATGACCGTCTCCGACCTGCTGCTGGTCGACCACACCGGCCAGGTTGTGGAGGGCGAAGGATTGCTCAACGGCGCCGCCTTCACCATTCACTCGCATATTCACAGGGCACGCCCTGATGTCATAGCTGCCGCCCACTCCCATTCCGTCCACGGCAAGGCCTTTGCCTCCCTGGGGCGACTGCTGGACCCCATCACGCAGGACGCCTGCGCCTTCTATGAGGATCATGCCCTGTTCAATGACTTCACCGGCGTTGTGCTGGATAACGCGGAAGGCGAACGAATCGCCCAGGCCCTGGGCAGTTGCAAGGCGGCCATCCTGCAGAACCACGGCCTGCTGACCGTCGGCCAGAGCATCGATGAAGCGGCCTGGTGGTTCATCACCCTGGAGCGAAGCTGCCAGGCCCAGCTGCTGGCCGAGGCCGCAGGTACGCCGAAAAAAATCGCTCATGAGCACGCCATCGCGACACGCGAAACCGTGGGCAGCACGATTGCTGGCCACTTCAGCTTCAAACCTCTCTACGACGTTATCGTGCAAGAGCAGCCCGAGCTGCTGGACTAGTGCTGTTCGGCAACGGGGGCTGCTTCCGGCATGTTTGAAGCACTGGAGGTGGGCCGCAGCGTCAAGCGCAAGGCCTTTCAGGAAGCGGTCCTGCCGCTGCGCCGGGAGCTGCTGCAGCTTCAGTTTGAGCTGGAAGGTCGCGATTTCCCTGTGATCGTAATTGTCTCCGGCGTTGAGGGCGCGGGGAAGGGGTCAGTGGTTCATCGCCTGAATGCCTGGATGGATCCGCGACTTATTCAAACACAGGCTTTCTGGGATCATTCCGACGAAGAGGAAACCCGCCCCTACTTCTGGCGTTTCTGGCGCAATCTGCCCGCTCATGGTCGCATCGGCATATTTTTCGGCTCCTGGTATACACGCCCTATTATCCAGGCCGCAGCGGGCGAGCTGTCTGATGCGGAGTTTTCCCGTGAGATGACGACCATCGCGGATTTCGAAAGAATGCTGGTGGCCGACGGCGCGTTGATCATCAAGCTTTGGTTCCACCTCCCAGAGGCGCTGGCCGCCCAACGGGTGAAGGAAGACCGGGTTCGGGAGCTCACAGAGGCGCACCTTGCGGAGGTCGAGGACATCGACTTCAGCAAACGCTTCAAAGACCTCAGGCGCACCAGTGAGCGCGCTATTCGCGCCACCGACGGCGGACACGCACCCTGGCACCTTATCGAGTCCACCGATGACAACTACCGGGACCTGACCGCGGCGCAGATTGTGCTGCAAAGCCTCAGGGACAGGCTGGCAGATGGCCATAACGGGGAGCGCATCACACCCAACATCCACCTGGCCAATCGCGACCAGCCTACGGTGCTTGACCGCATACCGGCGGACGCCGCCCTGGCCGCCGAGGATTACCGGAATGAACTTGTAAAACTGCAAAAGCGGCTTGAGAAACTGGCCTGGCGTGCACGCAAGCAGGATGTTGCCTGCGTCGCCCTGTTTGAAGGTTGGGACGCCGCGGGCAAAGGCAGCGCCATTCGACGGGTTACCGATGCGATAGACCCGCGCCTGTTCCAGCTGCACCAGTTTGCCGCACCCACAGACGAGGAGCGCGCCCATCACTATCTATGGAGATTCTGGCGTCGTCTGGGTCGAGACGGCAACTTCACCCTGTTCGATCGATCCTGGTACGGGCGCGTACTGGTGGAGCGCGTGGAAGGCTACGCAACCGAAGTGGAATGGTTACGCTCCTACGCCGAAATCAACCGATTCGAGGAGCAACTGGTCAACCATGGCAGCGTGGTGCTTAAATTCTGGCTGCACATTACCCCCGAGGAGCAGCTCGCCCGCTTTCAAGCGAGGGAAGCGACGCCGCATAAACGCCACAAAATAACCGATGACGACTGGCGCAATCGCAGCAAATGGGACGCGTATGCCGCCGCGGTGAACGACATGGTGGTGCACACCAGCACCGCCGACTGCCCCTGGACGCTGATACCCGGCAACGACAAGCGCTACGCGAGGATAGAGATACTCCGGCGGTTCTGCGATGCGCTCAGTGCCAGGCTGGAGAAATAAGCCTGACCGGGGCTGGCGTAGCCCGGCAACTGGCTAGAACAATCCTTCAATCTGTCCCGTGGCATCAACCCCGATGCGCTCTGCAGCGGGCGAGCGAGGCAGGCCCGGCATGGTGTAAAGGTCGCCGCACAGGGCGACCACGAAGCCCGCACCGGCGCAGAGTCGCAACTCACGCACGCTGATCTCAAAGCCGCTGGGCGCGCCCCGCTGCGCGGGGTCAGCGCTGAAGCTGTAGGGCGTCTTTGCCATACACACCGGCAGCTCGCCGTAGCCTGCCTCCTCAAGGGCGGTCAGTTGCTGGCGGCTCCTGCTGGCCAGCGCCACGGATCCCGCGCCGTAAACATTGCGCGCCAGCGTCTCGATCTTCTCCCGCAACGGCGCCGCCAGGGGATAACTGTATTGCGGAGCGTGTGGGCCCGCCGCAGCGGCCGCAACGACCTTCTCCGCGAGTTGTGCAGCGCCAGCACCACCCTCTGCCCAGTGGGAGCACAACGCCACCGGTACCGAACGGTCCTCACAAAAGGCCTGCACCCGCTGCAGCTCTGCATCACTGTCTGCATCAAACCGGTTGACTGCAACCACGACCGGAACCCCGAAACGCTGCAGGTTGTCCAGATGTCGTGCCAGATTGCCCAGCCCTTTCTCGAGTGCGGCCGGGTTCTCCTGCTGCAACGCAGCGCGTTCGACGCCGCCGTTGAACTTCAGCGCCCGCACCGTGGCCACCAGCACCGCGGCGGACGGTTGCAGGCCCGCTTGACGGCACTTGATATTGAAAAACTTCTCAGCACCCAGGTCAGAGCCGAAGCCCGCCTCTGTCACGACGTAATCCGCCAGACCCAGGCCAGTAGCGGTTGCAATCACCGAATTGCACCCGTGTGCAATATTGGCAAATGGACCGCCGTGTACCAGCGCCGGCGTATGTTCCAGGGTTTGCACCAGATTTGGTTGCAGGGCATCACGCAGCAGCGCAGTCATGGCGCCGTCCGCTCGCAGATCACGGCTGTACAGCGGCTCGCCGTCGCGGGAGTATCCCACGACCAGATTACCGAGGCGCCGCTGCAGGTCACTGAGGCTGCTTGCCAGACAGAACACAGCCATGACTTCCGAGGCGACGGTGATATCGAAACTGCTTTCCCGCGGGGTACTGTTGCCGGGCCCGCCCAGGCCCAGCACCACATCGCGCAGGGCGCGATCATTCATATCCAGAACCCGACCCCAGCCCGGCCGGCGTACGTCAAAGTTCAGCGCATTGCCCCAGTGCAGATGATTGTCCAGCATGGCGGCCAGCAGATTGTGCGCCGCGCCTATGGCATGCATGTCGCCAGTGAAATGCAGATTGATTTCTTCCATAGGCAGCACCTGCGCATAACCACCGCCTGCCGCGCCACCCTTCATGCCGAATACGGGCCCAAGGCTGGGCTCCCGCAGGCACAGCAGGCTGTTCTTTCCGATATAACGCAGGCCGTCTGCCAACCCGACGCTGGTGGCCGTTTTGCCCTCGCCCAGGGGCGTGGGCGACATGGCAGTGACCAGGATCAACTTACCGCGGGGCTGTGCTGCCCGGGATGCGCAGAAATCCATCGCGAGCTTTGCTTTGTTGCTGCCATAACTGATCAGGGCATCGGCAGGTACACCGAGGCGCGAACCCACCTCCCCTATAGGCAGCGGGGTGGACTCCCGCGCAATCTCCAGATCCCTTTTCACATCCTACTCCCGTACAGATGGATATTTCCGCCATGACGTCGCTGCCTTGTGCTACGCCAGCGATGGCGCTGCGGGGTATACTCATCCCGTGATCGAACCGATAGACAGCGAACAGCAGGCACTGGTGGTAGCCGCCACAGAACGGTATCGATGCCTGGCAGAAACCATTTACTTGCGCCGCATGCCCGCGGTGCCCGTACATTTTAACCTGCGCGGCGGCAGCGCCGGCATGTTTCAGGTCAAGGGCAACAGGGCGTGCATACGCTACAACCCCTGGCTGTTTGCCAAATATTTTTCCGAAAATCTCGCCGGCACGGTGCCCCATGAAGTGGCGCACCTGGTCGTCCATCGACTGCATGGCCTGCATCGGGTAAAGCCCCACGGCCCCGAGTGGCAGGGCGTCATGGCGGCGTTCGACGCCGACCCGTCGGTGACCAGCGATTTCGATTTGACAGGCATACCCGGAAGACAACAGCGGCGTTTCCGCTACGCCTGTGCCTGTCGTGATCATGCATTGTCAACGCGCCGGCACAACACCGTGCAGCGGCGACAGGGGCGCTACCAGTGCCGCGCCTGCGGTGAGGAATTACGCTACCAGCCCGGCGTGCTTGACCCCTGAGGATCAGGCCGTCGCTTGCGGCCTGCGCAGCAAAAGATACCAGCCCAGGAACAGCAGACTTGCCGATTCAAAGATCATGGCAAAGGTGTTGTAGCCGGTGAATTCGCCCTGGGACAGGCCCAGGCTCACTCGCACAATCGCCAGACCCGCAAAGATAAACAGCAGCGCCAGCATGGCGGCATCCGCAACCGAGGCGCGAAATACGCCCAGTAGACACATGACACCGACCGAGGTTTGCAGGCCCCCGTACATCGCCTGCAACTCGATGGTGCCGGTGCCAGTGCTCGCGCTGACCCCCGCTGCGCCAGCGAGCATGCCAGGCACCACCAGGCAGTAAAGGCCGTAGGGTATGAAGATCAGTGCCATCAGGCCCAGGAATACTCTGGCGATCACGCGTTGCCCTCCGCGGCCTTTTCTGCGGCCAGCTCTGCCATAAGCGCCCGGCCCTCAATCTCTTTCAATACCATCATGTGCAGGATACCGTACAGAAAAACGTTGAGCATATGCCAGGCCGTGCTGCCCGGTGCCGCCGTGATTTGCTTTCGAAACAGCCAGCATTCCAGCAGGTGCACCAGCGACAGGGTGAACAGTACGCCCGTGCAGATGTTGGCGCCCAGGGTCAGTGGCTGCGAAACCGCTACCCACGCCATGAATGCGTATAGAATGGCACCCAGAATCTTGATAACTGCAATCATAGACAACCCCGCGGCGTTTTATCTGCAGTGTAGCAGGCGGGCGCCGTGTTGTTCACCGTGCTTGCGAGCAAAGACCCGTCGGCCTGATTTTTTGCAAGCCTGCTGGAACAGAAGATGATGGAGCACACCATGCAAAATCCCGCCCCGCCCCATGAATTGCCCGCTGGCATCCGCGCCGATGACGACGCTGCCGATACCGCCAGCCAGCGCATGGCCCTGTACAGGAAACCCTTGACCTCAGCATCGGAGTACATCGACTCACTGCGCCATCGCAACCTGGAGGTGTACCTGTTTGGCGAGCGCCTGCAAGAGCCGGTGGAGCACCCCATCATCAGGCCCTCTATCAATGCACTGGCAGCCTCCTATCAACTGGCGCTGGATGAGCCTGAACTCGCCACTGCGGTATCGCCCTACACCGGCAGCCCGGTCAATCGCTTCCTGCACATTCCCACCAGCGCGGAGGACCTGGTCACCAAGAATCGCATGCAGCGACGCATGGGACAGATTACCGGCACCTGCTTCCAGCGTTGCGCGGGGCTCGACTGCATATCGGTGATGCACTCCCTCACCTACGATATCGACCAGTCACACGGGACCCGTTACCACGATCGCTTCCTGGCGCTATTGGAACACTGGCAGCGGCACAACCTGATTATCGCCGCCGGCATGACAGACCCCAAGGGGGACCGCAGCAAGGCACCGCATGAACAGACAGACCCGGACATGTTCATGCGCGTCGTGGAGCGCAGCGAGCACGGCCTCTATGTCTCCGGCGCCAAGGCCCATATGACCGGCGGTCTCAACGCCCACTGGCTGATGGTGATGCCCACCATGCGACTGACAGCAGACGACCGTGATTACGCGGTTATCGGCGCCGTCCCGCTGCAGGCAGCCGGGCTGAAGTTCATTTATGGTCGCCAGTCCTGCGACACCCGCGCATTGGAGGGCGGCTCCATCGACCAGGGCAATGCCCGCTACTCAGGACAGGAAGTGCTGGTCATTTTTGACCGGGTTTTCATACCCTGGGAACACGTGCTGATGGACGGCGAATGGGAGTTTGCCAGCGTACTGGTAGAACGATTTACCGACTATCACCGGGCCAGCTATGTGTGCAAAACCGGACTGGGTGATGTGATGGTTGGCGCGGCGGCAACCATCGCTGAGTATAACGGCGTAGAGTCTGCCTCACATATCAAGGACAAGCTGGTGGAGATGGTGCACCTGAACGAGACGATCTACTCTTCAGGCATCGCCTCCTCGCACCAGGCCTATGCCCTGCCTTCTGGCGCCTGGATCAACGACGGCATGCTTTCCAATGTCTGCAAGCACAACGTCACACGTTTCCCCTACGAAATATCGAGGCTGGCCCAGGATCTCGCCGGCGGGCTGATGGTGACGTTACCGTCGGAGAAGGATTTCGCCTCCAGCGACACCGGTGAGCTGTTGGAGCGCTTTTTCAAGGGCCGCGACGACATTCCTACCGAGGACCGCGTACGGATTTTACGCCTGATCGAAAACATGACCCTGGGACGCAATGCGGTCGGCTATCTGACTGAGTCATTGCACGGCGCGGGTTCGCCCCAGGCGCAGCGCATTCAGATCCTGCGCAATATGGATGTGGACAGCAAAAAGGCCCATGCCCGTAAACTCGCGGGGATTATTGCGACGGACGCCCCTGGTGAGGAGAGCTAGTCTGTCAGTCTGCGGCCCGGGCATAGGTGACCTCTTCCAGCTCCCGGGCGAGGGTCCGGGAGAGAAACTCGCGGGCACGGGTGGCCTCCCCAGGGTCCTCACTGAACACCGACTGGAAGAAGGCAGCAACCACCACTGACGTAATCATCTGCTGGCGCAGCGGGTTCATGGCGGCAGGCAGTGGATCTACCTGGCACAGTTCATTGGGCGCATCATAATTAATGCCCTGCTCCGGCGTTCCCAGCCGGTCCAGCCAGAAGTCCTCTGGCGTTTCCGCTTCGACGTTGCGCTGCACCGCCCAGCATCCCAGGGCGTCCGGATTATCCATAA
Organism: Halieaceae bacterium; assembly: GCA_036353375.1. Lineage (GTDB taxonomy): Bacteria > Pseudomonadota > Gammaproteobacteria > Pseudomonadales > Halieaceae > JANQIO01. The sequence goes on from JAZBPS010000202.1 coordinate 18,448, forward strand.
ATCTCAAGCTGGCAGCCGGTCCAGCGAAGCCCGTATGAGACCCGTTGACCACAGTGACCAGCTGCGCGCCCGGTACCTTCTCCAGCACCGGCAAGGCATTGCTGCGGTAGGGAACCAGCGCATCGATGTCGGCCGCCAGCATCAGGAAAGGGAGAGACGGCCGCGACTCAAAGAACCTGGCCGACAACTGCACCGTGGGACCCGCAATCGAAAGCGCCGCTGCAATGCGTGCGTCACCCCAGACCGGATGGTAGCTCACCAGTGTAGAGGTCATGCCGCCAAGGGAAATACCGGTAACACCGATGCGATCGGGGTCCACGCGCTGATACAGCACGTGGCCCGGCTCTGACGCTGCCGCCAGCACCTGGTCGATAAGGAAGCTGACATCCCCGGGCTGGTTGACGATATCTCGCACCCAGGGACCACCCGGCGCCCGCATATTTGTCATCGGAAAATCCGCGGCGATCACCACATAGCCATAGCTCGCCAGGTGTTCGCCAAGATAGGCGCCGCCACGGCGCGTGGAGGTGAAGCCGTGGGAATAGACTACCAGGGGTTGCGGCCCCAATGATTCGGCGGGATGCCACACCGTCGCCTCCAGGATCCTCTCACTGGCACCGGGGAAGTCCCGATGCGCCGGGCTGGAGCGACTGGCGTCTACAAAGCGGACGTCATAGCTCGCCACGCCATGGGGGCCCGGCAATAGCCGCTGTGCACTTTCACTGCCCGCAGGAAAGGGTTTCGGTTGCCGGCCGAACGCCAGCAACAGCGCGGCCAGCAGTACCACCGCGAGCAGCAGCAACGCCACACTGATAAAGAACCTACGCATACGCCTCCGGGTCTATACGCCGCATTTCGGCTTCTATCCACGCTTCGACTTTCTGCATCATCTGTTCCGGCGCCTGCCCCTCGCTGGAAACGGGCGGCCCGAAGGAGACGATCACCGTGCCGGGTATCAAGCGGAAGCTTTTTCGCGGCCAGCAGCGCGCAGACGTGATGGCGATGGGCACAATGCTGGCGCCGGTAGCAATGGCCAGCCGGCTGGCCCCGGTCTTGTAGACACCCTGCTCACCGCGGGCGATCCGCGTACCCTCGGGAAACATGATGATCCAAACCCCTTTTGCCATGAGCTCGCGCCCCTGGGCGGCCACCTTGTTGAAAGCTTCCGAGCGTTTGCTGCGATCGATATGAATCATGTCCAGCCTGCCCAGCGCCCAACCGAAAAACGGGATCACCAGCAATTCCTTCTTGAAAACAAAGGCCAGGGGATGTGATGCGATCGTCGGAATGGCGAAGGTCTCCCAGGTGGACTGGTGCTTGGGGCAGAGTATGACGGGGGTCAGTGACTCCGCCGCGGGCAGGTTTTCCATACCCCGGACCTCGTGCCTGACACCGCCAAACACCCGGGCACCCCAGACAGCCATTCGCAGCCAGACGATAGCTACCCAATAAAGGCGCTTGCCCCTGACCAGCGCAGACAACAGGATCACGAAAATCCCGTAGGGAATCACCGTTACCGCCATCCACACCAGCAGCAGTATCCCGCGAATCACGCCGCGGCCTCCGCGCCCTGCTCGCAGCAAGCCGACATGAACAGAGCGATTTCATCGAAGGCCTGCTGGGCCTCCTCTACACCGCGCTGCACGAATATGTGCCAGACGTGCAGCATGTTTGCAAACAGCTGAAGCTCCGCCGGGGAGCCGAAAGCACGCGCACGGTTCACAAACCGAACAGCGTCATCACGCAGCATCTCCTGGGCACTGGCCTGTACCAGCAGCGGCGGCAATCCCGACAGATCGGCGAACACCGGAGACACCTGTGGGTCCGTGGGCGGCCGGCGGTTGGTGAACCAGCTACTCAGCGCCAGCAGGGGTCCCGGAATCTGATTCAACTTGCCGAACAGCGGCCCCAGCATATGGTCAGTCGTCACGTTGCTGGCGAGGCTTGGGCTGGAGAAGGTGCTGTCAGTTGCAGGGCAAAGTGCAATCACGCCGTTTGGCGCTGTGAGCCGGGCGTCCCTGACCCAGATCGCCAGGGCAAGCGCCAGGTTACCGCCTGCAGAATCACCCGCTACAAACAGGACATCCGCGTCACCCTCGCACTCCGGTCCGTGGGTGCGAATCCACCGGTAGGCCTCCCGACAATCCTCGATGCCGGCAGACCGCGGATGCTCTGGCATCAGCCGGTAGTCCAGGGAAAACACCGCACCGCCGAGGCGGCGGGACAGTTCCGTGGTGATTGCGCGGTGACTCAGGGGGCTGCCGGCGAGAAACGCGCCGCCGTGAATGTAAAGCATTCGGCGCGACGCATCGACACCCGGCGCCATCACCCATTCCCCACGCACGCTACCTGCGTCCACGGGCAGGTAGCGGCCTGCGAAGTCCACATCCTTTCCCATGTTGTCCATGGTCTCGCGCATCAGGACAAGCCTGGAACGGCCCGACGCGGAGGTCACACCGGCAGCCTTGTGCGCCAGTTCCTCCACCATGGCGAAATGCGCCTCACTCGGGCTTGCCCCCTCGCCGACAATATCAGGCCAGGGCCTGTCGTAGACCGCAAGATTGGTGCCCCGGAGGAATCGGAGATAAACAAGGAGCAGGAATCCGGCCAACAGGACCAGGCCAACAGACCAGTACATTTGAGCTCGCCAAGTTTCAGAGTGTGTCGGATTTAACCGGTATTACAGCGCGCATGCAAACTGCAGCGGCGGCCGCTGCTCACGACCCCGCCACCATACCGCCATCCATTACGATGGTATGGCCGCAGAGGTAGTTGCTGGCCTGGGAGCACAGGTATATGGCGGTACCCGCCGCATCCTCTGCGCGACCCAGCCGCGGGATAGGCTGGCCGTCCACATCGGCGGTTTCCGGATCATCCGGCAACAGGAATGACGTCATCTTGCTGGGGAAAAAGCCCGGCGCGATACCGTTGATGTTGATATTGTCCCGGGCGAGGTCAGCCGCCATATGTCGCGTGAGCTGTATCAGCGCCGCCTTGCTGGCAGAGTAGGAATAATTGGTCATGCCCGGATGGGTAATCCCGTTTATGGACGAAATATTGATCACACGGGCGGGCGCGTCAGGTGTACCCGCTGCGCGTAGCGCCGGCAGGAAACGCTGCGTCAGGAAGAAGATGGACTTTACGTTGAGGTCCATGACCTTATCCCAGCCCTTTTCCGGAAAATCATCCACGGACGCACCCCAGGTGGCGCCGGCGTTATTGATCAGGATATCCACGCTGCTTTCCCGACTCAGTACGACATCCGCAAACGCATTCACGCCGTCCATTGTCGACAGGTCGGATTGTATCGCTATGCATTCACCCCACTGGGCCAGCTCTGCTGCGCTGTCGTCCAGGGTCGGTTGCTTGCGGGCGGTGATATAGGTCTTTACTCCATTCTCAACGAAACCGCGGGCAATCATCTTGCCAATGCCGGTTGAGCCGCCGGTAACGACAGCAACCTTTCCGCTAACGTCGAACAGGTTTTTCATAGCTTCTCCTTGTTTCGGGAATCGTGGGTGTTGCGGGCCGTACTGCTGCCCTGGCCCACGTCGTCAAGCAGCAGCCGGGCAAGATGCTTGCGATGGTGCCAGGGGTCGCCAAACAGCTGCCGGGAGTGCTGGGCCCGGCGGATATAGAGCTGGGCATCGCACTCGTAGGTAAAGCCCATCCCGCCGTGGAACTGCACTGCCCTGTCCCCGGCAAACGCCAGCGCCTCGCTGGCCTGCGCTTTTGCCATTCGGCAGGCAATCTCGGCTTCCACATCCAGTGCTGCTGATCCGACCAGCGTGGCCGCGTGATAGATCAGCGATCTCGACGCATCCATGGCGCAGAGCATATCGACTGTAGGATGCTTCAAAGCCTGATAGGCGCCTATAAGCTTGCCGAACTGTTTGCGTGTCTTCAGGTACTCCACCACCGTGTCCAGGCAGGCCGCGGTGCTGCCGGTACTCTCCGCCGCCACCAGCAGAGCGCCGAGCAGACGTAGGTCTCGCAGGGTTGCGGGCGTGCGCGACCTATCCAGCAGCGCGTCAACACCTACCCGCACGCCGTCAAGCTCTACCCTGGCGGCACGCCTGGTTTCATCAATCAGTGCGTGGGGGGACATGCGCAGGCCCCGGGTTTCCACCAGCACCAGGGCTGGCTCCCCGTCCAGCCGGCAGTGAACAAGGATCACACCGGAGGCCATGGCATCCTGGACAAAGTACTTGGTGCCTGACAGGACAAGCCTGTCGCCGTCGCGATTGACGACGCAGCGGGTGGACTCGGCGCCCCAGTCACCGTCATCCTGCAGCGCCACCGTGGCGACAGTTCCCGAGGCCAGCAGCGGCAGCCAGCGCTCCTGCTGCGACGCGGTGCCCGCCCGCAGCAGTGCCTGCGCCGCCAGCGTGGTAGAAATAAACGGCGTTGCCAGCAGCGCGCGACCCATGCATTCAGCAAGAGGGACTGTCGTGCCAATGTCCAGTCCGGCGCCGCCGAAGGCGTCCGGGATGGCCAGGCCCATCCAGCCCAGCTCCGCCATGGCTCGCCAGACCTCGGGATCGAAACCTGTTTCATCCCGCAACAGCGCGCGCACCGCGCTCACGGGGGACTTGTCACGGCAGAACTCCCGGGCGCTATCCAGGACCATCGCCTGCTCTTCCGTGAAAGCCAGCGCATTGCTCATCCCTGGGCGCAGCTTCATTTCGGCAGACCTAACACATGCTCGCCGACGATGTTTGCCTGTATCTGGCTGGTTCCCCCGCCTATGGTGGTGGCAAAGTTATTCAGGTAAGCCCGCTGCCAGAATCCACCGGCAATCGCATCCCTGTCTCCCACGTAGAGACCCCCTGCCCCGCCCTGGGCTGCAATGGCAAACAGGCGCATGCGCCGGTTCAGCTCACTGCTGCGGAGTTTCGCCGAGAGGTTGAGACTGAACGGATAGTCCGCCGTCAGTGCGGATATACCCGCGCGTCGGTTGCCGAGGTTATTGGCCTTCTCTTCAATCATCAGTTGCACCAGTTGGTCTCTCAGCACCGGGTCCTGTAACGCCGGGGCGCCGTCGCGGGTGACCCCGGCCAGTGCGTCAATCACATCATCCATGGCAACCCGCACCTGCATAAGGCCACCGGCGGCGCCGGCCTCTGCGCCCCGCTCGTACTGCAGCGTCTGCATGGCAATCTTCCAGCCTTCGCCTTCGTTGCCCATCAGGCAGTCCGCCGGAATACGGGCATCGGTGAAGAAGGTTTCGGTAAAGCCGTATTCCCCCGTCAGCTTCTGGATGGGCCGAGGGTCTATCCCCGGCACATCCATGGGGGCAAGGAAGAAGGAGAGGCCGTCGTACTTGCGCTCGGCCTCCGGGTTGGTGCGCGCCAGCAGTATCATGTAGCGCGCGTAGTTACCCATGGTGGTCCAGATTTTGGTGCCATTGATCACATACTCATCGCCGTCGCGCTGCGCCCGGGTCTGCACGTTACCAAGATCGGAACCATGGTCGGGCTCGGAAAACCCCTGGCACCAGATGTCTTCGGCGCTGAGAATATTTTTCAGGTACTTCTGTTTTTCCTGCTCGGTGCCCCGATCGAGTATGAGCGGGCCGGCCCAGCCCAGACCGATCACATTGAAGGCAATAGGTACGCCCACCTTGCGCATTTCTGAGTCTGCAACCATCTGGTACACCGGGGAGACGCCCTGGCCTCCGTATTCGCGGGGCCAGCCCATGCCCAGGTATCCGGCCGACCAGAGCTTGTGCTGCCACTCGCGCAAGAAATCCAGCTGCTGGTCTGACCCCACCTCCATGAACGTTTGCGGCAGCAGGAAGCCGGGGTCTGCCGGCTTGTTTGCGGTGAGCCAGGCACTGACTTCGGTTCGGAAATCATCGAGCTCCCGCTCAGTCGGATGATCGTTCGCACTGTTCATTGCGGGCTCTCCTTGATGAAATCCATGGGGTTTGTGTCCACATCTCCCTCAATCGCGTCTGCGCGCTGGAACGCCGGCCGCGCTTTCAATCGCGCCAGATAATCGGCCGTCTGGGGCGTAAACGACCGGTCACAGGCCTCGCCGAGTTTGAGCATCTCGGCCAGATACAGGGCGTAGCCCACCGTGATGTCGGCAATGGTGAAACGGTTGTCCACCAGCCACTCCCGCTCGGCAATGTGCGTGTCCAGCCTGCGCAGCCGCGCGTAGAACCATTTCCCGTAGTCCACAGCCACAGCTTGCTTCTCCGGCGTCGGCTCCAGGTGGAAATAACGCATCGCAATCGTCTGGGGAAACGTGAGGGTAGCATCCGCGTGGTACAGCCAGTTCAGATAATCACCGTATTCAGGATGCTCGGGCCGCAGGCCAAACTCATAGCGCTGGTAGCGCTCAACCAGGTAGTGACAGATGGCGCAGGACTCGGTCATCCGGGTATCGCCATCTTCCAGGTAAGGAATAGTGCCCAGGGCGTTGACCTGCAGGTACTCCGGCGCAAACATGCGCGGCGGGAAAGGCAGCACCTCAACCTCATAGTCCAGCGCCATTTCCTCCAGCGCCCATAATGCGCGCAGTGACCGCGCGCCGCGACAGTGCCACAGTTTCATCATCGCCCTCCGTTTCTGTCCCGCGGCGGGGTTCCCTGCCCCGTGTGATATCGCTCGCACGCAGCGCCCATCGGCTTTACAACCGGTACTGGCGCGCGGCGAGATCGCGCATGATTTCTTCTGAACCCCCGCCAATGGCATTAACGCGCACCTCGCGGTAAATACGCTCAACCCGGTTGCCGCGCATATAACCGATGCCGCCGAGTATCTGCATGGCCTCGCGGGCGCAGAATTCCAGCGTCTCGCTGGCCTGCACCTTGAGCAACGCGATGTCGCCGGGGTCGGGTGTGCCCGCCTCGATGGACTCGTAACAACTGCGTATGTACGCCTGGGTGGCGTTGAGCTTCTGTTTCATCATCGCGACCTTGTGCCGGATAACCTGATGATCGGCGAGGCGCTTGCCGAAGGTGTTGCGTTCACGCGCCCAGTTCACTGCCTCTTCCAGGCAGACGCGCGCCAGTGCTTCCATCCCCGCCGCCATGGACATGCGCTCACCGTTAAAGTTGGTCATGATGACCAGAAAGCCCTGGTTCTCCTCCCCGATGAGGTTCTCCACGGGTACCCGCACGTTATCGAAATACAGTGTTGCCGTATCAGATGCCCACCAGCCCTGTTTCCGGTCCAGCGACGTCCGCGAGAAACCCTCGGCGTCGGTGGGAATCAGCAACATGGAGATACCCCTGGCGCCGTCACCGCCAGTACGCACCGCCGTGGACACCCAGTTTGCCCGCATGCCACCGGTAATGTAGGTCTTGGAACCATTGACGATATAGTGATCGCCATCGCGCACTGCGGTTGTCTGCAACTGCGCAACATCGGAGCCTCCGCCGGGCTCGGTGATCCCCAGGGATATGTGTTTCTTGCCCGCCAGCACGGCCGGGGCAACGGCCTGCTTCATGGCGTCAGACCCCCAGTTGATAACCGGAGGTAATCCAATACCGTGCACCATCAGGCTGGCATTGATGCCGCCCGCGCCCGGGCGCGCCAGCTCCTCGGCCGTTATCCAGCTGTGCCAGGAATCGATTCCGTCCCGAACACCGCCATAGGCCTCAGGATAGCCCATACCCAGCAAGCCGACGGCGGCGGCTTTTTCCCACAGGGATGCGGGCATCTCCCCCGCCTCATCCCAGTCATCGGCATACGGCATGATTTCCGTATCGACAAAGCGACGCAATTGCCGGCGCCAGGCCTCGTGGTCTTCACTGATATGTGGGTTTGGTAAACGTGCCGAATCAAAATCCAGTGCCATGCATCAGTCCTCAGCGTTCAGGGGGCAACGACCAGCGCTCGCAGCCGGCCGATTGTGGTGCCGGTTTGGCATGCCGGTTCTCGCCGCAGGTTCAGCGGCAGGCGCCTGTGACAGATCACAACGATCTTCGCCAACAGTCATGTAGCCGATAAATGGGCCAATCATGCTGCTTCAAAAAATTTCACCGTTCCCGTGGATGGCTGCCACAGCGCGCCGGCGACGATCAGCACATCATCCTCTATCACCTGTGCAAAGCGTTCGCGGAGTCGGCCCAGCGCCTGCATAGCAGGGGCATCCGCAGCGTCACCACGCGTTGAGCAATCGAGCAGGAGCAGCAACGGTGCACCGGTGGCTGCGAGGGCCCGCTCCACCCGCAGCAGAAGTGCCTCATCGAAGGCGAGATCCCTGTAGCGCAACACCTTGAGCTGCCCCAGCGCGGCATCAAAAAGAAGCTCCGCGGGCAGCGACACATCGGCGTGCTGCAGCACCACGACCTGACAGGCTCCAATCAAGGCGGAAGCCTCAGCGCGCAGGGACGAGACCATCTGCTGTACGTCTACCGTGTTGCTCACAAAGCGCCGGTTACCGTCTTGCAATTGCTGTAACGCACGCGCGGGTGCCGGATTGCTACTCATCGCAAGTCTCCCCGCTGCCGCGACAACATCCAGCGCCGGAGCGTACCTCGATAATCAGCATTGGCGTGTCTCGTCATTCGTAGTCAATCGTGGTTCGGCCATTGCGCTCCCGGTAGGATGGCACCCTCGCAAGCGTCTGCACCTTGCCGCGAATGCGCTGCTCAAGCAACTCAAGCACCATCGCAGTGATCGGCGATAATGCCAATTGATGGGCTTCGTTGATATCCACCCAGCGCAGGTCCTCCAGCTCGCCATTGCCCCTCAGCACGCCGCTGGCGTGGGCGGCGTCTGCGAGAAAGAAGCGCGCATCGTAGCGCCGCACCTGCCCCGGCGGTGTTATGGCACGGGCCACGTAGTCCAGGCGGTCAAGGGCCGGGACAACACCCTCGGCGAAAAAGGGCCGCCAGTGCGGTGAGCGAGTCTGTAGCGGCTCGCGGCAGGGATGCCCCAGCAACAGGCCCGTTTCTTCCCAGGTCTCGCGTACCGCAGTCATCGCGAGGGCCCTTGCCCTGGCGGGAGACAGCGTTCGCAGGAGACGCTGCTTTACCACCGGCCTCAAGTCCACCGGGCAATTCACACGCGCATCACCCGCATCCACGCGACCGCCCGGAAACACATACATATGCGGCATAAAAACGTGATCGGCACTGCGCACGCCCAGCAACACCTCACGCTTATTGCGCACAAGAATCAGGGTTGCCGCGTCTCGCGGCCTCAAAACCTGAACTGCTCCGCGCCGAAGGCCAGTGTTGTGCCCTGCTGCACCGCAGCATCCGGCATGACGCAGGATACAATATTGGTGTGGATACCGTGTTGCGCATACCAGCGCATCGTTTCACGGGCCTGCTCGGGGCCGCCAAGAATGCCGATCTCGTCAATCAGCGCATCGGGCAGCGCCGCGGCCGTCCGCTCCCGGTCTCGTGCTGCCCAACCCTCGCGAATCTCAGCAGCGGCCTCTGGATAACCGGCCCATTCCAGGAATTTGTTATATACGGGCGTTGCGTAATAACCCACAAAGCCTGCCCGAAAGGCTGCCCTGGCGGCATCGAGATCGTCGGTGACCGCCACCATATGACGGCAGACAACCTCGACGCTGGCGGGGTCTTTGCCGGCCCTCTCCGCGCCTATGGCAATATGCTCCATGATGCGCGGCAGGGCGCTGCGGGGAAACAGGTTGAGAATCACACCATCAGCGATCTCGGCAGCCGTCTCCAGCATCCTGGGGCGCAACGCGGCAAGGTACAGGGGGACGCCCGGGGTCGGTGCCTGCCTGTAGCCATGACTGTGCAGTGTTTCACCGCTGAATGCCGTTTTTTCCCCGGCCAGCATGCCCCGCAGAAGCTGCACCGTCTCGCGGATACGCGTTAGCGGCTTGTCCAGTGACAATCCGTGCCAGCCCTCGATGATGGCATGACTGGAGGTACCAAGACCCGGCACAAAGCGACCGGGGAAGGCCTGCTCGATAACAGCCAGTGTAGAGGCGAGGACGGCCGGGGTTCGCGTGTATACGGGCACAACTGCCACACCCAGCCGACAGGAACGGGTGGCTTCAAGAATGAGCGGCGCCAGGGTGAGAGCGTCAAGTCCTCCGGCATCTGCCAACCACAGGTCGTCGTAGCCCAGCGCCTCGGCGCGCCGCGCCAGCGCGAGGGTATCAGCAACGCTGCCGGTGATCGCCGGCAGCGACATGGCGATACGCGTTTTCGGTGCCGATTCAGTCATGTACGTGTCGCACTCCCTGTTTGCAGATCGTGGATGGATCGATCATGGCACTGACCTATGCCGCCTGTGACATCAAAGCTGGCGCTTGCCCCGTTCCTGCACGCTCTGTCGACGCTCACCAATGGTATCGCCGGATACGCCTGCATTTGCCTGCTGCATGACCAGGCGCTCCATGTCCATGCCCGCGCCCAGGGTGCTTGACAGGCCCTGGTCGACCAGCGCCTTGTAAATTTTTACCGTGTCGGGAACACAGGAGGCGATGTCCTCTGCCACCTGACGCGCGTCGTCCAGCAGCGTGTCAGCGGGCACCACGCGGCTCACCATGCCCCAGGCCGCGGCTTGCTCCGCGCTGATAAAATTGCCGGTAAAGTGCGCCTCCTTCGCCCGACTGGGGCCAATAAGGCGTGCGAGCTTCTGCGACAGCCCCCAGCCAGGCGCCAGCCCTACCCTGCAATGGGTATCGGCGAAGCGGGCATTGTCCGAGGCAATCAGTATGTCTCCCATCAAAGCCAGCTCAAAGCCGCCTGTCGCCGCAACGCCGTTGACCGCGACGATGACGGGCCGGTCAAAAGCCGCGATGGCAGCGGCGATGTCGTTGTCGCCGTGGATGGCGAACGCGGCCAGGCCTTGCGGATGAGCCGCCATGGCCTTGAGGTCGAGACCCGCGCAAAACGCGCGCCCGTTACCTGTCAGTATCACCGCCCGCACGTCGGCATCCGCCTTGAGCGCGCGAAACGCGTGACACAGCTCGCCCAGCAATTCCGGGGACAGGGCATTCATGGCCTCGGGACGGTTGAGCGTGAGCGTCACCACAGCGTCCTTGCGATCTATCAGTAATACATCAGTCATGGCTACTTCCCCTTGAATACGGGCGCCCGTTTTTCGAGGAAAGCCAGCGCACCCTCACGGGCATCCTCGCTGTTCATGCAGAGCTTCTGCAAGCGCGCCTCCGTGGAGATATTGTCGGCAAGGCTCTCGGTGGTGGCGGCGTGAAGCGCCTGTTTAGCATAGCGCAGGGACAGCGGCGCCTTGCCGGCCAGCTCCAGGGCCAGCGCCATGGCCTCATCCATCAGGCGCTCGCTGGGCACGACCCGGTTGCATAGCCCCAATTCGAGACAGCGTTGGGCAGGCAGCTTTTCGCCCAGGGCGATCAGCTCGTAGGCACGCTTTTTCCCAAGTGTGCGCACCAGGTGCCAGTGGGCGCCACCGTCGGGCACCAGGCTGATGGCGGCAAACGCCTGGTACAAATAGGCGTCTTCAGCCATGACCGTCATGTCGCAGTTCATGGCAAAGGCACTGCCGATGCCTGCGGCGGCGCCATTTACAGCACTGATCCAGGGCTTGGGGGCCTCGGTGACAGCCAGCAGCGCCGGCTTGTACTCCTGGTTCAGCATGGTCTCAACGTCAAACCCTTCCTGAGGCGTCTCGGTGAGGTCCGCCCCGGCGCAAAAGGCGCGACCCGCCCCGGTGAGTATCACCACACGAATGGATTCGTCGGCATTAAGCTCATTGGCGGCAACGAGAAATTCCCGCCGTATACTGGCCTCGATTGCGTTGAGCGTATCCGGGCGGCTGAACCGCAGGATGGCCACCGGCCCATCCTTCGCCAGCTGCATGCTGCTGTAGGCCGTCATGATTGCGCTTCCGACGGACCGCCTATGCTGCCGCTGTTCCGCAGCTGAACGATCTCCTGGGCTTCAAAGCCCATCTCGCTCAACACGGCGTCGGTATCCTCACCGATCTCATGGGCGCCGTGGCGCACCTCCGAGGGCGTGCGACTGAAGCGGGGCGCAGGTGCCGGCTGCGTTACCCCATCGACCTCAATGTAGACGTTGCGCGCGACATTGGCGGGGTGCCGGGGGGCGTCCATGAAGCTCAGCACGGGGGCAAAGCACACATCGCTGCCCTCCATCAGTTCACACCACTCCGCCTGGGTGCGCTGTTTGAAGACCTCCGCCAGCGCGGCTTTCATCTCCGGCCAGCGCTCCTTGTTGTGCTGGTCTGCAAATGCCTCGGGGTCGACACCGGTTTTTTCCAGCAAAAGCGCGTAGAACTGGGGCTCTATAGAGCCCACAGCGACGTATTCCCCGTCCGCGCATTCATAGGTGTCGTAGAAATGGGCAGCGCCGTCCAGCATATTGCTCTCTCGGTCCCGGTGATCCCAAAGACCTGCCGCCTGGAAGCCGTGAAACATCCACATTAACTGTGCGGCGCCATCGACCATCGCGGCATCGATCACCTGGCCTTTGCCGCTGTTGTGGGTTTCCAGCAGTGCAGCGAGCACGCCGCTGACCAGCAACATACCGCCACCGCCCATATCCCCGACGACGTTCAATGGCGGCACCGGGCGCTCGCCTTTCCGGCCCGTCGCATAGAGCGCGCCGGTAATGCTGATGTAATTGATGTCATGCCCTGCGGCAGTGGCCAGCGGTCCGTCCTGCCCCCAGCCCGTCATGCGCGCAAACACCAGCTTGGGGTTGCGCTGTAAACAGGTATCCGGGCCTATACCCAGCTTTTCACAGACGCCTGGGCGGTAGGGGTCAATCAGCACATCGGCGTTCTCCACCATGCGCAGCAGGGTCTCAACCCCTGCGGGATCTTTCAGATTGAGGACGACAGACTTTTTGCCACGGAAACTGACATCACAGCTTGCCCTGGGGCTGAACGCCCCGGCGCGTTCTATGCGAATAACCTCGGCACCCATATCCGCGAGGATCATCCCTCCCATGGGTGCCGGGCCGATGCCAGCGAGCTCAATCACCGTGTACCCGTTCAAGGGCCCCATAAAAACCTCCCCGATTTTTCCTTGTTATACAGCGTGGCGACCTCTCTCACTCACCCCACTACCATTGCGAGGCGCGAACAGGGTTTCGAGCGCAGCGTATTAGACAATACGTGAGCATCGAAAGACTGTTCGCAACGAAGAGCACGGACAAAAAGACACCTTAACAAAGCGCCATCAGCGGAACCGCTCTAACCTGTAGAGCTGAGGATTTTTGTTCGTGATCGAGGCGCGAACAGGGTTTCGAGCGCAGCGTATTAGACAATACGTGAGCATCGAAAGACTGTTCGCAACGAAGAGCACGGACAAAAAGACCAGCTCCCCTACTTGGGCTGCATGCGGATGCCGCCGTCCATCCTTATACACTCCCCATTCACATAATCGTTCTCAACGATGTACTGCGCAGTGTGCGCAATCTCGTCCGGGTCGCCCAGGCGCTTGGGAAACAGCACCTGCTCGCCCAGAGGCTTCAGGAACTCCCAGATTTCCGGGGTCAGCTCTTCCGCCCCGCCCATCATCAACGGCGTTGCGATAAGCCCCGGTACGATGGTGTTCACCCGAACGCCCATTACGGAGAGATCGCGGGCGATGGGAAGGGTCATGCCAACGATACCGCCCTTGGATGCGGAATAAGCCGCCTGGCCAATCTGCCCCTCATAGGCCGCTACCGAGGCCGTATTGATGATCACACCGCGGCCGCCGTCTTCATTGAAGGGTTCGTTTTTGCCCATCTGTTCAGCGCACAGACGCAACACATTGAATGTGCCTACCAGATTCACATTGATTACCATCTGGAACGCGTCCAGGGGGAACGGGCCGTTCTTGCCCATGGTGCGAATGGCATTCCCTATCCCGGCGAAATTGGCATTGATATGAATAGCACCGAAAGCATCCAGGGTCGCCTGTATCCCGGCTTTCACCGATTCTTCATCCGCCACATTGACGTGCTGGAAGATCACCGCATCACCCAGCTCCGCGGCCAGCGCGGTACCCTTTTCCTCGTTCATGTCGAAGATGGCGCACTTTGCTCCGGCGGCAACGAAACGCTTGACCGTGGCGCGGCCTAGCCCTGAGGCACCGCCGGTGACTACCGCTACTTTATCCTTGATGTCCATGGGGGATCTCCTGTGTATTAATGCCTCGCGAGCAGCGCGGAGGCATGGGTTAGTGGAAAACTAGAAGTTGCGTGTGTTAAAGGGAATATAGTCGTCACCGAGACAATCGCGACTGATGATGATTTTCATCACTTCCGAGGTGCCCGCGTAAATCGGCGATATCTTGGCATCTGTGAACTGACGTGAAATAGGATACTCGTCCATGTACCCTGCTCCGCCATGCAGTTGAACGCCCACATCTGCAACCTTGAGCTGCAGCTCCGACGTGACGAGCTTGGCCTTGGCCGCGTCGACGGCAGTGAGCTGACCGGCGTTGAACGCCGCTACACATTGGTCGATGTAGGTTTGAGCAATGTCCAGCTCAGTGCGCAGCTCAGCGAGCTTGAACTGGGTGTTCTGGAATGCGGCCAGGGGTTTTCCAAAGGCTTTGCGCTCGCGCACAAACTCGGCCGTCAGGTCCCATGACAGCTGCCCGGCGGAAAGATACCCCGCTGCGCCTATCAACCGCTCTTCCGCGAGTCCTTCCATAAGGTAGATGAACCCCTTCCCAGGCTCACCCAGTACGTTTTCTTTCGGAACACGCACGTCGTTGAAAAACAGTTCTGCCGTGTCCTGCGCCTTGAGCCCCATCTTGGCCAGGTTACGACCGCGCTCAAATCCCTCCATACCGCGCTCGACGATAAACAGGGTCATGTGATGCGGGTTATTGTTCGGGTCCGTTTTGGCGGCAACGATCACCACGTCAGCGTTGATGCCGTTGGAGATGTAGGTTTTGGAGCCGTTGATAACCCAGTGGTCGCCGTCCTCAACGGCCGTTGTGCGCATGCCCGCCAGGTCAGAGCCCGCGTCCGGCTCCGTCATGGCAATCGCCAAAATCTTTTCACCACGCACACAGGCCGGCATGAACCGCTCGCACTGCTCCTCACTGCCGAAGCGGGTGAAATACGGTCCCACCAGGCGGCTGTGCAGTGTGTTGTACCAGTCTCCGCAGCGCGCGTAACCCGTCTCCTCGATAATAATCTGCTCGAAACGAAAATCGTCGTCACCGATGCCGCCGTACTTTTCCTCCGGCCATACCATCAGCAAGCCCTGCTCGCCCGCCTTGCGGAACGCTTCGGGGTCTACCCTGCCCTGGTCCCGCCAGCGCTCCATATGCGGCACAATCTCCGCCGCGAGAAACTTGCGGTATGTCTCCCGAAACATGTTCTGTTCTTCGGTGAAATCTCTGGCCAACATGGTGTTTTTGCATCCCGTGAATCCGAACCTGTCCACAGTATGGTAAGTATGTTTGCGGCCAACAATGACAGGCAGGGACAAATTTATTGACCCAAAATGACAGCGCAGAGTAGCATGCTGCCCCGCCCGAAATACCGGTTCCAAATGCAGCATCAGCCATACCCAGCAAGCCTGCACCTGCCGGGGCAATGCGCGTATCGTGCCCTGCGCTGTATACAGCGCCCGCGACTGAGCTGATCGGGGGGCAGGCCATATGCGGCAGCAATCCATCAGCGTTTACTTCGTCAAAGCGGTGCTCAAGTACGCTGTGGCGCGCGGGCTGGATCCCGCGGCCCTGCTGCGAGCCAACCGTATCTCCACCCGACTGCTTGCACAGGAGGACGCCCGCATCTCCATTGAGCGCTTTGCCGACCTGCAGGTGCACACGATGCTGGCCATGGACGACGAGGGACTGGGGTACGGCCCGCAACCTTTGCCGGTGGGCAGCTGGTCCATGCTGTGCTACGCAGTGATCCACTGTGACAGCATTGGCAAGGCTCTGGCGCGGTACTGCCGCTTTTTCCGGCTGTTTCACCACGCCGCAGCCCCCACCCTGCAGGTGGATGATCGCCACGCTACCGTGCGACTTGCCGGGGCCGGGTCCTCAGCTTCCTACGATGTCTACGGCGCCGAACTGGCGCTGTTCAACTGCCATCGTTTCATGAGCTGGCTGGCGGGCGAACTGCTGCCCGCCGTTGAATTCAACTTCACCCACCAGGCGCCGCCGCACGCGGCAGAGTACCGCCCCATGTTCGCCGGGAACCCGGTAAATTTTGAGCAGCCCTGCACAGAGATGGTGCTGAATAGCGCCCTTCTGGAAAAACCCGTGGTGCAGAACGAGCAGTCGCTGGCACGCTTCCTGCGCCATCCGGTGCTGAGCATGCTCAAGGAGCAGTACAAGGCCAGCAGCTGGACGGCTCGCGTGCGGCAATTGTTGCGCAAGAATCTGGACCGGATGCCGGAACTGGAGGTGGTAGCCGCAGAGCTGGATGTACATCCACAGACTCTGCGACGACGGCTTGCAGCCGAGGGTACATCATTCACCGAGCTCAAAAGCCAGGTAAGGCGGGACGTCGCGCTGCACTACCTCGGCAAACAGGGACTCTCAATCGAAGAAATTGCGCACCGGGCCGGATTTTCCGAGTCCAGCGCATTTATCCGCGCCTTCAAGGGCTGGACTGGCGTTACGCCGTACACCTACCGCAAGGGCCTTTAGCACCGGCCCCGCTTGCGGCCAGACCTATGGGGCTATCCCGCAGTGGCGACCTCCAGCACATCCTGCAGGGTTTTCTTCATGAACTTGCCACTGGCATTGCGTGGCAGCGGCTCATCGAGTATCCAGATATAGCGCGGCACTTTGTAGGCGGCCAATGACTGCTGGCAGAACTCACGTATTTCCTGTGCACTGGGCGTGGCCCCAGCGACGGGATACACCGCCGCCCCGACCTCTTCACCCAGCCTTTCATCCGGTACCGAGAAGACAGCGGCTTCGGCGACGGCATCGTGCTTGAATATGGCGGTCTCCACCTCGGAGCAATAGACGTTTTCTCCACCACGCAGCACCATGTCCTTGGCCCGGTCCACGAGATAGATAAAGTTGGCCTCGTCCAGGTAGCCGATATCCCCGGTGTGCAACCAGCCGTCCACGATGGTCTCCGCTGTGGCTTCGGGACGATTCAGGTACCCCTTGATGACCTGGGCGCCACGAACACACAGCTCCCCGGTCTCGCCCACCGGCAGCGTATTGCCCTCCGGGTCGATAATCCTGGCCTCATAGATCGGCACTATGACACCGGCGCTGGCCGGGTTCTTGGTGAACAGGGGGCCGGAGGCGGCGCTGATGATGCCGGATGATTCCGTCATGCCATAGCCCTGGGAGGGCTGCGCGCCGGCGCCGGATTTGTCGATCTTATCCACCAGGTCCGGGTGTACGGGCGCCCCGCCGCCGCCCAGCGCCTTCAGTGACGAGGTGTCCCGGGTGGCAAAGTCCGGGTGGCTGATCATCTCGCGAGACATCACGGGAACACCGGTAAAGGTTGTAATGCGCTCCTCTTCAATGAGCCGCAGCGCTTCGCCCGCATCCCACTTGTACATGTGGGCGAGCTTGCCACCTGCGATGGTCACTGCCTGCGCCAGACAGTTGTTGGCGGTTACATGAAACAGAGGGGTGGCCACAATGGACGCTACCTGTGGCGCGTCAGGATCCATGGGGCTGGGCGCCTCCTGCCCTGTCGCCAGCGCCACCACCTGGCTCTGGGCAACATTCATAAACATCAGGCTCATGAGGTTGTTGCAACAACTGCGGTGGGTCAGCTGGGCTCCCTTCGGTACGCCGGTGGTCCCGGAGGTGTAGAAAATTGACGCGTCATCGTCCGGGTGTATCACAACCTCGGGAACCTCGGCGGGCGACTGCTTTACCTGTGACCAGTCGTGAGCCCACTCAGGCACCTCGTCCACGCGCACTGCAGCAGTGACCATATCGGGAAAGTCTGACCGAATCTCCGCAAAGCGCTCTATGCGCTCCCGGTCCGCAATCAGTGCCTTGGGAGCCGAGTCTTTCAGGGCGTAGGCCATTTCCTCCGGTACCCACCAGGCGTTCATGCCCACAGATACGGCGCCGATAGAGGCAATCGCCCAATAGCTAAGCATCCACTCGGGATAGTTTCGCATCGCGATCGCCACGCGGTCGTGCTGACCCACGCCGTTGGAGCGCAGCCAGTTTGCTATACGCGCCACTTCGTCAATCGCCTCGGCATAGGTCCAGCGCTCGTTCTGGTATACCAGGTAATCCTTGTCGGCATGCCCTGCCGCCATGGCCCAGACGTCCCGCAGTGAACCCGGCGCGTGCATCCAGGCCCGCAGCGACTGCCCGTTGACTTCTACCTCGGTAATCTCAAACATCTGCCCAGGCGCGGTGAGCGCTTCAAATACCTGCTTGAGTTCTGACTGCATGCTGTTTTCCCTGTATTTATTAGGTGTTTGGGGGGTATTCCGCCCGCTGGCGCAGCGGGCAAGTTTACCAGCATCTTTCGGCTTGGCCAGCGCAGCAGAGCCTGCCCTGAGACTGGCTTTATGGCCGTCCTGTCGACACAATACCGGCCCATGAAAACCACACTTGTTCGCGGCGTCTGTATCCTGGCCATGCTCTCGATGGCGGCGCTGTCCCTGTTTGCCTGGCATTACCACCGCGCCCTTTGGCCGGAGGCCCGCAGCTTTGAGAGACTCACCGGGGCACTCTATCCCCACATAGCCGTGCTGTTACCCGAAGGCGAAGGTCCGTTCCCCACCGCGCTGGTGTTCCACGGCTGCGGCGGGCTACAAGCCGAGGACCGCCTGCGCGCGGAGACGGCGGTGGCAAGGGGCTACGCCGCAGTGCTGGTAGACAGCCACACGCCGCGCGACGTGGACAGCAAGCTGAATTGTGCAGGCCGCAGCCTGCTGGGTCGCGAGCGTGCCGCGGACGTATTCGCCGCCCTCGCCTACGCCCGCGAGCACCCCGTCATAGACAACAGCAAACTGTTCCTGGTCGGCTATTCACATGGGGCCTGGAGCGCCCTGGAAGCACTGTCCTACGGTGACACATTGCCCATGGCCCTTAAGAGCAGCCCCGGCGGCCACCTCGACGGCGTGCTGGGCGTGGTGGCCTGGTACCCCTACTGCGGTATTGCAGCCAGGTTCCGCAAAGGCTGGGACGCCGATATCCCCGTTCTCATGCTGCTCGCGGGTGATGACGAAGTAGTGAGCCCAACGGCCTGCGAGACCGTCGCCAGGCAGGCGGCGGACATGGGCAAGGCGGTGTACACCGAGCGCTATCCCGCGGTCAGCCACGGCTTTGACATCAAGCTGGATTGGGTGCAGCGGTATGACGAGGCCGCCGCCCGTCGCGCCCTGCGACGCCAGTACGAATTCATGGACGCCCTCGCAGGACTTGCAGGCTGATTGCGACAGCGCACTGTCATTTGCTGTATATTTTTTTGTCCCGGCACGTCATTGCCCGCAGGGCAGCGAGACCACAGACTGCCCGACGTCAGACACAGAATCACCTGTGGGCGCGAGGGAATGCAGCAAAGAAAAGTGACCGGAAGTGCGACTATCAATAAAAATGCATAACGCCAAATGCCTGCAGCCAGAATGAGCCCCCACAAGCAACCTCACCCCTCGCACTTTGTAGCTGGGCACTACCCGCTGCCGGGACACAGCTCACGGCCGGATTGGAGGCCATAACGCAGCCATGGATTTTGAACACAGCCCACTCGCGCAGGCGTATATGACGCGCCTGTCTGAGTTTATGGACAGGCACATCTACCCGGTAGAACACGACTACTACGAGTATCTGGACGGCGCGGACAACCGCTGGCAAACCGTACCGCTGATGGAGGAGCTGAAAGCTCAGGCAAAGGCAGCGGGGCTCTGGAACCTGTTCATCCCCAGAGATCACGGCGGCGAGCTTTCCAACCTGGACTACGCACCGCTGGCGGAAATTATGGGCCGTGTGCTCTGGGCGCCGGAGGTATTCAATTGCAATGCGCCGGACACAGGCAACATGGAAGTGTTCATGAAATATGGGACAGAGGCGCAGAAAGCCCGGTGGCTGCAACCTCTGCTGGACGGAGAGATAAGGTCGGCCTACGCCATGACGGAGCCTGCCGTGGCTTCCTCCGATGCCACCAACATTGAAACCCGCATTGAACGCGACGGTGATGAGTACGTGATCAACGGGCGCAAGTGGTTCATTACCGGCGCGATGAACGAGCGCACCCGCATCTTCATCGTCATGGGCAAATCAGATCCTGACCACGAAAATCGTCACCTGCAGCAAACACAGATCCTGGTGCCACGGGATACGCCGGGCGTGACCATAGAGCGGGCACTGAAAACCTTCAATTATGACGACGCGCCTATCGGTCACGCCGAAATGGTATTCGACAATGTACGGGTTCCTGCGGAGAACGTGCTGCTGGGAGAAGGCCGCGGTTTCGAAATAGCCCAGGGACGGTTGGGACCGGGGCGCTTGCATCATTGCATGCGCCTGATAGGGTGCGCGCAGCGAAGCCTGGAGCTCGCCTGCCAGCGGGTTGAACAGCGCAGCACGTTTGGCAAAACGCTGTCACAGCACCAGAGCATCCGCGAGGATATGGCGCGAAGCTTTTGTGAGATTGAACAGGTGCGGCTGCTGACGCTGAAAACCGCAGACCGGCTGGACAAACTTGGCAACAAGGAAGCGCGGGACTATATCGCCGCGGCAAAAATTGCCACACCGATCACGGTGCAGCAGGTCATCGACCGCTGCATGCAAGTGTTCGGCGCCGGTGGGCTGTCGCAGGACTACTTTATGGCGGAGGCGTTCAACTACGCTCGCTGGTGTCGCCAGGCTGACGGTCCGGACCAGGTGCATATGATGGCACTGGGTAAACAACTGATAAAACGCTACGGAACACCATGAATACACAAACCCTGGATACCGCAAGGCTGCAACCCTACCTGGAGGAACACGTCCCTGGCTTTTCCGGCGAGCTGACGGCGGAGAAATTCCCGGGTGGCCAGTCCAACCCCACGTTCAAGCTCAGCGCCGGCGGCCAGCACTACGTACTGCGCCGCAAGCCACCCGGCGAGCTGCTGAAGTCAGCGCACGCGGTGGACCGGGAGTATCGGGTCATTTCAGCCCTGGCGGATACCGCGGTCCCGGTGGCGAAAACCTATTGCCTGTGCGAGGACGAAGACGTGATCGGCTCCATGTTCTACGTGATGGAGTATATGGACGGCCGCGTATTCTGGGATGCCACCCTGCCCGAACTGGCCAGCAACGCAGAGCGCGCAGCCATCTACGATGAGATGAACCGGGTGCTGGCAGAGCTGCACAACGTGGACGTCGACAGCGTTGGTCTCACCGACTTCGGCCGTCCCGGCAACTACTTCGAGCGACAGATCAACCGCTGGACCAAGCAGTACCGCGCCAGCGAAACCGACTACAACCCGGAAATGGAGAAGCTTATCGCCTGGCTGCCGGACAACGTACCGGAGGATGACGGCCGTGTAGGGCTGGTGCACGGTGATTACCGCCTGGACAACGTGATGTTTCACAAGACCGAGCCGCGCATTATCGCTGTTCTGGACTGGGAACTCTCAACGCTGGGGCACCCGCTGGCTGATCTGTCCTACCAGTGTATGGCCTGGGCCCTGCCCCAGTCGGATTCCGGCATGAGCGGCCTGGGCGGCGTCGACCGCAGCGCCATAGGACTGCCCAGCGATGCGGAATACATTGCGCGCTATTGCGAGCGCACCGGGCGCAGTGATATCGAAAACTGGAATTTCTATCTGGTGTTCTGTTTCTTCCGCCTGGCGGCCATATTGCAAGGTGTAAAGAAGCGCGCCCTGATCGGGACTGCATCCAGCGCCGAGGCCGATGCCAAGGCGGCGGCAGTGGAGCCGCTGGCGGCATTCGGCGTTTCCCTGATTGAAAACTGACCAACCCATTTCTACACACAGGAGAGTCTGATGGCTGATGAAGTATTAACCCAGGCGGAGGACGGCGTTCTCGTCGTCACCTTGAACCGCCCAGAGGCGAAAAACGCGGCAAACAAGGCACTGGCCGAGGGCGTGGCCGCAGCCATGGACCAGCTGGACAGCGATGATGCCCTGCGCGTCGCCATCCTCACCGGTGCCGGGGGTACCTTCTGCTCCGGGATGGACCTCAAGGCCTTTGTCTCCGGGGAGACACCCCATATACCCGGGCGCGGCTTTGCCGGACTGACGGAAAAAGGCCCCCGCAAACCGCTGATTGCGGCGGTGGAAGGCTATGCCCTCGCGGGCGGACTGGAACTGGCCATTTCCTGCGACATGATTGTGGCAGCAGACAACGCCATGTTTGGCATTCCGGAGACCAAGCGCGGCCTGGCTGCGGCAGCTGGCGGGCTGGTCAAACTGCCACGGCAGATACCCCCGCGCATTGCCATGGAACTGGCGCTGACCGGCGACTTCATCAGCGCCCAACGCGCCTATGAACTCGGGCTGATCAACCAGGTCGTGGACGCAGGTACGGCGCTGGATGCCGCCAAAGCGCTGGCGTCCAGGATCGCCGCCAACGGACCGCTGGCTGTGGCCGCCAGCAAACAGGTCATCCTGGAGCAGGCGGACTGGAGCCAGGATACGATGTTCGAGAAACAGGGCGACATCGTGAATCCGGTATTCGTCAGTGAAGACGCCATTGAGGGCGCCACGGCATTTGCCGAAAAACGCGCGCCCAACTGGAAAGGCAAGTAGGCCTGACACAAACACACTAGGAGGATTACACCATGGCTGAAGCCTGGATTATCGACGCCTGCCGCACGCCTCGCGGTATTGGCAAAATCGGCAAAGGTTCACTGGCGCACCTGCACCCGCAACACGTCGGCGCTACTGTGCTCAAGGCGATTGCCGAACGCAACGCGCTGGAAACCGCTGAAGTGGACGACATCGTCTGGGGCACCAGCAGCCAGCGCGGCAAGCAAGGCGGTGACCTTGGGCGCATGGCGGCCCTTGATGCCGGCTACGACATTCGTTCCAGCGCCGTCACGCTGGACCGCTTTTGCGGCTCAGGCATTACCTCGGTGAGTATGGCGGCTGCCAGCATCATGGCCGGGATGGAACACCTCACCATAGGCGGCGGTACCGAGATGATGTCCCATTACGCAGAGATGGGTGATCGCTCGCCCTTCATCGACAGTGATAACCTGCACCTGCGCGCGATGCATCCGCAACCCCACCAGGGCGTCTGTGCCGATGCCATCGCGACACTGGAGGGCATAGACCGTGACGCCGTGGACAGCCTCGCCGTGGTTTCCCAGCAGAACGCGGCGCGCGCTATTCAGGAGGGACGTTTCGACAAGGCGCTGATTCCCGTGCTGAACGAGGACGGCTCCGTCGCACTGGACAAGGAAGAGTTCCCCCGCCCCGGTACAACCCGGGAAGGCCTGGCAGAGCTGAAGGCATCCTTCGAGGGCATTGCTGACTATCCGCTGGACGAAGCCGGCACCACCTTCCGCGGGCTGGTGAACCAGAAGTTCCCCGACCTGAAAATCAACCACGTTCACCACGCGGGCAACAGCTCGGGCGTTGTCGACGGTGCGGCGGCCGTGCTGCTGGCATCGCCGGAGTATGCGAAGGCCCATGGCATGAAACCCCGTGCGCGCGTTGTCGCCATGGCGAACATGGGTGACGACCCGACGCTGATGCTGAACGCACCGGTGCCGGCAGCGCGCAAGGTGCTTGCCCGGGCGGGGATGCAGGTCAGCGATATCGACCTGTTTGAAATCAACGAGGCCTTCGCCGTGGTCGCGGAAAAGTTCATCCGGGACCTGGATCTGGATCGTGAGATCGTCAACGTCAACGGCGGTGCCATGGCCCTGGGTCACCCCATCGGCGCCACGGGCTCCATCCTTATCGGCACGATGATTGACGAACTGGAGCGGGCCGATAAGCAGTTCGGCCTGGTCACGATGTGTGCTGCCGGCGGCATGGCGCCGGCCATCATCATCGAACGCATGTAATCCAGCGGATCACTCAGCACAAGGGCAGCCTGGGCTGCCCTTTTTTTGCTGCAGAGTCACAAAAAAATGGGGTCAGAGTCCGTTTTCAGCATTTTTCAGGCTGAGGGCGCCAGCCCCGTCTCTATGCGCCGCAACAGCGCAAGTCGATGGGCGCGACTGGCTGCATCTGTGGCGCTGTCGGAATCCAGAGCCTGGCGCAACCGGTCCGCGATCTGCTCAAGCGTATACCAGGCCTGGCCACGGCTAACGTGGTCGTGCTCACTGCCCAGACGCGGGTCCGCCACGGGCAGCAACA
>JAZBPS010000203.1:0-10586 GCA_036353375.1 Halieaceae bacterium
GCCCGTTGAGGAATGCCTGAATCTGCAGATCCTTGTACTCGTTGTAGAAGGCGGCCATGTTGATACGCAGGCGGTTTTCCAGAAACTGCGACTTGAAGCCCAACTCATAGGAGGTAAGGGTCTCCGGGTCGTAGGGGATACCGCTGAGAATCCCGCCAGACACATAGCCCGTTGAGATCTTCGCGTAGGTGGTGGTATCCGCGTTCGGCCGCCAGGCCAGCACCGCGGTATACGTCACCTCGTCGTAGCTCTCATCGAAGTTGCCAAGGCCGAGCACGGAGCCGGTTGCACCCGCCAGCGAGTCAATCTGCAGCTCCCGATTATCCTCGGTGTAGCGCAGACCCGCCGTTGCGGTGAGCGTGTCTGTCAGCTCGTAGTCAATTTGCGCATAGGCTGCTATGGAGTCGTTATTCGCCTCGGTGATAGTCGTGCCACTGCCGAATATTGAGTCCAGAACAGGGCTGGGGTTGACCACGCCGTTTTGTACCGGCTGGAAAACGCCCAGCACGTTGGTCGCGGGCGACTCTTCCTCGAAGTAAAACAAACCCGCCGTCAGGTCGTAGCGCTCACCGGATACTTGCAGCTGGAACTCCTGGGAGAACTGTTCCTGCGAGGTCGACCGTGCGGTGAGCAGGGAGAACAGGCTGTCATTGGGGCCGGGCTGCACAGCCGGGTCCAGCACACCGGGTATGTTCCCGCTGAGCAGGGCAAACAGTTGCGCTTCGCTGAATCGCACCCCGCCCGTCGCCGTCAGGTCATAGATATTGGGGTCCTGGTCAAACTCCCGCCAGCCGGTAATGCTCTTGAAGGTGACCGAATCATTGACCTCCCAGGTGAAGGTCAGGTTGTGCCCCGTGGTTTCCACCGTCTCCAGGCTGGTAGCGTTGGCGACGGTATTCAACCGGTCGTTGGAAACATTTGTAATGCCGCCGGTCAGGGGCTGGAACTGCAGAATACCGCCCCACAGCAGCCCGGAATCGTCGGACAGCGCCCCCAGGCTCTGTTGGGCCCGGCCCACCGTTTCCAGGTCGCTGTAGTCAAGGCGATAATCCAGCGTCATGGTGTCGCTGAAATCGTACTGTGCCGCGAAGTGCAGGGCGTGGGTTTTCCTGCCACCCAGTTCGTCCTCGAAGCTTAACCGCCCGAAACCGGGCGCTCGCGCACTGACATCAACGCTGCCGCCCCCCAGCAGGTTGTCGGCATCGCCGCCAATCTCGTCGTACAGATAGGACAGCTTGGTTCGCAAGCCACCCCACTCGGGCGCGTTGATTGTGATCTTGCCGCGGCGTATATCGTCGTTACCGGCGGCGGCGCTGGCTTTCACGCCGAATTCACCCGTGGGGGCCGCGGTAACGATGCTGACAGCCCCGGCGGTGGCGTTCCTGCCGAACAGCGTGCCCTGTGGGCCGCGCAGTACTTCCACACGCTCAATGTCGGCAAGATCAAACAGGGCCCCGACGGTCCGGCCCACGTAGATCCCGTCGACATAGAAGCCCACCTTGGGATCCACCGCGTTGTCCGAGGTGCCGGAAACCACACCGCGAATAGAGACGATCGGAATGGTTTGCTGGCCTTGTGAACGAACAGCAAGGTTAGGTGCCAGCGCCGAAAGATCTTCGATATTGGTAATGCGCAACTGCTCTACGTCTTCGGCCCCCAGTGCCGTTACCGCAATCGGTACAGACTGGAGGTTTTCCGACCGGCGCTGGGCCGTGACGACAATTTCTTCCAGGGCAGCGGCGCGCCCCTGGCTACCGGTCGGGCCCTGGGCATACGCCGGGGCGCCTGCGATGGCTACAGCAAGGCCCAGGGACAGCGTGCTGCGGCGAAATACGGTAGACGGTACGAGTGGCTCGCTCATCAGAAAATCCTCTTATCATTATTGTTGGTACTGGTTTTTTTGGCGGCGTGCCGGGCGCGGCACGCCGCAGTCGTAATGCGGATACGACGTCAGCCGGGGTCGGGCAGCAGCCCCGGATCAGGCGGCGTCGAAGTACTCCTGCAGGGACCACATCGTATCTTCGAAGTTCTCGCTATGGCGCACGCCCAGCTCCTCGCGAACCGCCTCGACGGGCCAGTCGAACATCTCTTCATAGCGGGGCATGAACAGCGGTACCTTGAGGTCCTCGCCGATGCGATTGCCCTCACCCAGCGCCTTGTAAAGCGGGGGCAGCAGGTGTGGGTAGTGACAGCCGAAGCGGGCTATGCCGGTGGACACCAGCAGGTTGGACACCACAGACAGGTGCTCACCCAGCTCCTGACCCAGAAATTTCAGCAGGTTTGTGGTGCGCGCGGCAATCAGGGCGAACTCGCCCAGCGGGTCATAGCGGTAGCCCAGCACCTGGTGCTCGATGTCGTGGGTCTGGCTGTGGCGGCGCATGAAGTAATCGTAGTCGCTGGCAGTGCTTTCAAACGGCAGGAAGTCTGCCTGCAGGCCCTGTTCCGCCATCATTTTCTGATACTCGCGGCCCAGCGTCCCCTCGGGCAGTTCGGCCAGCGCCTCCATATCATGCGGGATCAGGTAGCGCGCCTCGAACCAGGCATCCAGCGCCGCGTCCTTCTTGCGGGCCTCGGCGAACAGGCGATTGATTTCATCCTTGTCGTCCAGCTCGCGGAATATCTCGATAATCTCCAGCGGGCCACCGTAGTGGTCCATGTCCGGCCCGTTGCGCCGCAGTGACTCCACGGCAACCCAGTGCCGCAATCCGGGGTGATTCAGGTACTTCGAGGTACTGCTGAGCATGGTGGTGGTGCCCAGCTTGCGGGGGTCCAGCAGGCGCTGGGTGGATTCGTAACTCGGTACATCCGTCATAACGCTATCCTGCATCCACGTTTTAATTATGCAGCTTATTAGGATGCACGCAGGCCATCGGAGCAATGGAGAATAGACTACCACCCTTGCACAATTGTACAGGCCAGGGGGTCACCGGGGCGGCCGGCAGGCCCGGTTCAGATCGTCGTACCGTTGCGTACCTGGCTCGGCGACCAGCCTGTTAACTGCTTGAATCGCCTGGAAAAAAACATTGGATCTTCGTAACCGACATCCGCCGCAATCACCTTGATAGGCTTGCTGGTGCTGCGCAGCAATTCCCGTGCTCGCTGCATGCGCAACTGGTCCCGCCAGCGCATCAGGTTTTCTCCCATCTGGTTCTTGAACAGGGCATTCAAGGTGGAAGGGGCCGCATTGGCGGCAGCGGCCACCTGCTCCACCGTGGTCTTTTCCCGATAGTGCTCCAGCAGGTAATCCCGGGCTGCGACAACGCGCCTGTCCAGCGCCTCCTCCTGCTGGGTGGGCCGCAGCTCATCGCAAAGCAGCAGCACCTGTTCCAGCAGGTTGAGGTGCAGCGACAGGGAGTGCCGGGTGCGGGAATGCGCGATGTCGATAATCCGGCGCATGGCTTCGCAGATGTACTCCGCCATACGCGGATCGGTTATCGTCAGTGCCTCGGCGACGCCATCCCGCGGAGACACGGGCAACAGCGGTTGCCAGTTCTCCCGCGGGAAAAATGCGTTGCTGAACAGACTGCAGGCGTGGCCGTGCGGGCTTCGAACCAGCTCCAGTTCCGACTCCGGCGGCATCAGCAACAGCGCCGGCCCGTCCTCGCCCAGCACCAGTTCCTGCCCCGGCATCCGCGCCAGGCACTGTCCGGACTCGACAAACAGCATCACCCAGGAACCCGGGCAGGCAGCGATGGGTCGGGGGAAGTCGAGCTGCGGCGCCGGCAGCAACTCCACATGGGCGCTCAGCGCCTGGTGGTTGCTGAGAAAGCGCTGGTACAGATGCTGCCAGATGCGATTCTGGAACTGCATCGCCCGCTCAGGGTATGCATGCCAGTCCAGCGCCTGGCCCTCAAGGCCCAACTCACTGAGGGTGTCCTCCAGCAACGCCTTGCGTTCACTCAGGGGTATACCATCGAGTTTCATGATGGCGTCGTGCGGAAGGCTGAGTGTGTCGCCCAACTGGTCGATAAACTGCCCGCTTTCCTGCAGCAATGCGGTCTCTGCGTCTTCAGACTGCAAGGCCGCA
Source organism: Halieaceae bacterium (assembly GCA_036353375.1). Taxonomy (GTDB): domain Bacteria; phylum Pseudomonadota; class Gammaproteobacteria; order Pseudomonadales; family Halieaceae; genus JANQIO01. The sequence continues at coordinate 4,028 of JAZBPS010000203.1, forward strand.
ACCAGCGTGCCAGCGAGGCTGATCAGCGGCTTCTGCAAACGTTTATCAATTTGGGTCATGCAGTGCGAAAAGCGGTCGTGCATCCCCGTTGTCACCAGCGGCGCTGAGGGGTGGCGAACCGTCCTTGTCTCGGGAATCCATCATAGCCCCTACGGGGACCGTGAAACAGACCCGCGTAGCGCTCGGCAGCCGCCCACTCCGACAAGCCGGCTGGCGGCAGGGATTGGCGAGGATACTCCATGCTTTCTGGACAATCCGACATGGCGTGACGCTGGCGGTCAGCCTACATTGCAGGTTCACATGGAGGATCTCGCATGTACGACCTGATAATAAGAAATGCCCGGATTGTCGATGGCAGCGCGCAGCCTGCCTACCACGGCGCCATAGCCGTGACGGACGGGAAAATCACCGCGATAGGCACGCGTATCGACGGCGATGCCCGCGAGGTTGTTGACGCAGGCGGCCTCGCGCTGGCCCCCGGGTTTATTGACTCCCACACGCATTTTGACGCGCAGATCACCTGGGATGGTCTCGCCACCCCGTCGCTTGAGCACGGAGTGACCACGGTCATCAATGGCAACTGCTCCCTGACCATGGCGCCGGTTCGCGCCAAACATCGCGAGTTCGTGGGCGCAGTCTTCCGCCAGATCGAGGAAATGCCCGCAGCGGCTTTTGACGCCGGCATGCGCTGGAACTGGGAAACATTCGAGGAATACCTGGCGGCATTTCGCAATGACCTCGGTATCAATGTGGCGACACTGGCGGGCCACAGCATGCTGCGCCTCTGGGTTATGGGCGAGGAGGCCCGCGAGCGCTGCGCGACTGATGACGAAATCGCACAAATGCAGGCACTGCTCAGGGAATGCCTCAAGGCAGGCGCCATCGGCCTGTCCACCAGCTGGGTGGATATAGACCACGAGTACCGGCCCGTGCCCTGCCGGCTGGCGGCGCCGGAAGAGCTGGATGCGCTATGCGCTGTGCTGGCGGAATTCGGCGCGGTCATGCAGGTGGTGCCCGAGTTCTGGGATCCGGACCTGCTCTGCGCGCGGATCGACATCCTCGGCGACCTGTCCCGGCGGCACGACATCACCGTGACCTTCTCACCCCTGTTTGATTCCAACGCAACGCCGGATCTGGTCAGCAAAGCGCTGGAGCGGGTCAGGCTGCAAACGGTCAATGGCGCACGCGTCGTGCCACAGATGCAGACACGGCCCATCGACGTGACCTTTGAATTCGACATGCCCAGCTCTGTGTTCCCTACCCGACCCACGTGGTGGACCACACTACTGAAACCCCACGAAGAAACCCTTGCAGACCTCAAGGACCCGGAGATGCGCAAGCAGCTGGTGGAAGAGGCCTACAACGCCATGCACCCCATCGCCATGGAGGTGCACTTTCCCGCGTTTGTGGTGTGCCGCTGCTTCCTGGATCACAACAAGCCCCTGGAAGGGCGCACGCTGGCGGATATCGCCCAGGAGCGGAACTGCGATCCGGTTGAGCTGATGATGGATCTCGCGATCGAGGAAGACCTGAAGACCTGCTTTACCGCCCAATCTGTTGGCCACAACAATCTGGAGCGCATTCGCGGCCCCATCGCAGACCCCCTGGTGCAGGTAGGATCCGGTGATGGCGGCGCCCACGTTGCTCGCTTTGCCACCTACGGCGACACAGGCTACTTGTTCAGCCGCTTTGTACGCGACGCAGGCGCGCTGACACTGGAAGGCGCCGTTTACAAACTGACAGCACAGGTAGCGGACAACTGGGGCATCACCGACCGCGGTCGCCTGCGCCCCGGTCTCGCGGCGGATCTGGTTCTGTTCGACCCGGACACCATTGATCGAGGTCCGGAGATCCCCGTGGAGGACTTGCCGGCTGAGGGCTATCGCTACGTGCGGCGCAGCATCGGCGTGGACAAGGTGTTCGTGAATGGCGCACTGGCCTACTCCGCCGACGGCGGCTACGCCGAGCAGCGCCGTGGCAGCATCATTTCGCGGCAGCAGGTGGCGGCATGAGCAGCGTCAATACTGTCACCACTGCACCCTCCATTGAACCCCGGCGACCCTGGGTGTATCCGCTGGAGGGTGACACCTGGGAGAGCATTGCCCGGCGGGTTTTTCCCGACCGGCCCGTCGCGGAAGCGGTGGAGGATCTGCAAAGCTGGAACCTGTACCTGGTTTTTCGCCCGGCACCCTCCATGATGACCTGTTCCGACATCGTATTCACCGGTCCGCCACCGGCGTGACCGTGGAAAAAACACGCCAGGCGGGCGCGGTCATTCAGGCGGTGCGACTGGGGCCAACCCACGACGGCGAGGCTGCGCTGGTCGTTGAGCTGGTCTATCCGAACGGCGGGGTTGGCACGGTACAGGTTGAAAGTGCCGATACCGCCGCCGTCATGGCCCGCGCTAACGTCAGCAACGCGGCTGACCTGATCGGTATGCCCTGGACTGTCCTGCAGGTGCGCGACGTTCGCGGCCCCAGTCCTCTCAGCTAAACTCCCTGGCACCGTATCCGCGCCAGACACAGGACGTTTAGCGCTACCATAGAACACCACCTGCCAGTGAAACAGGACGCCCTGCTATGTTGGAAAACCTTCACCCCACCGTGGAGCCCATCGACGAGGATCCGGCCTGGATTGAGCAAGCACTGACCGGGCTGAATGTGCCCACGCTGATCATGAGCGTTGTGCACATGACGGGCGACCTGACCCTGTTGCGCAGCCTGCACCCGCCGAGGGTGGTGGACGTCGTGGAAGCCAGTGCCAGCACCGAAGCGCTGTACCCGGGGGGTTACACGGCCGAAGAAGGTGAACAGGTGTTTGCCGCTGTGCGGGAGGCAATAGAGACCTACCGCGCCGCCGGCTGCACGCTGCCTGCAATAGATGCAGCAACGGAAGATGAGCTGTATCGCTTCATGCTGGGTGGGGATCAGCAGTACCAGCGCTACCTGGAGTTCATGCGTGAAGAGATCGCCCTGGACGGGGTGGACCGTCGCGGACTGGTACTGGACGATGCTGTGCTACAGCAAAGGGCGGCCGCGTTTCCGGTGGTGGTGATAGGCGGCGGCCTGGGCGGCGTGCTCGCCGGTATCCGGCTCAAGGAGGCCGGCATACCCTTCACCATCATAGAGAAAAATCCCGGCATAGGCGGCACCTGGTATGAAAATCGCTATCCCGGCTGCCGCGTCGACGTCCCCGGTCACAGCTATACCTATTCCTTCGAGCCGAACCATGACTGGAGCAGTCACTTCCCCCTGGCGGATGAGATACGCGCCTATTTCGAGGGCTGCGCACAGCGCTATGGATTGCTGGAAAACACCCGGCTGAACACAGAAGTGCGCGCTGCGCGCTACAACGATGAGAACGGCAGCTGGACAGTGGAAACCGTTAACAACGAGGGCCAGCGCGAGAGCCTTCTGGCCCGCGCGGTGATCAGCGCTGTCGGGCAGCTTAACCGACCCCGCTTTCCCGATATTCCCGGCATCGATACCTTTTCCGGCGCGCTGGTGCACTCCGGTGCCTGGCCGGACGGTCTGGACCTCAGCGGACAACGCGTGGCTGTCATCGGGTCCGGCGCCAGCGCCTTCCAGATCATTCCGGAGCTGGCAAAAACCGCCCACCCGTTAACGGTGTTCCAGCGCTCACCGGCCTGGATGTTTCCCAATCCCGCGTACCACACGCCGGTAAGTGACGCCGAGCACTGGGCTCTGCGCAAACTCCCCTACTACTCCAAGTGGTACCGCTTCTGGCTGCTTTACACCTCGGTGGAAGGCGTCTACGACAAAACGCAGGTGGATCCGAACTGGCACCAACACGGCTCTGTAAGCGCTGCCAATGAAGCCATGCGCCAGGTGCTGGCCGGCTGGATCGAATCCCAGGTCAGCGACCCCGAGCTGCTGTCCAAGGTCATGCCCGACTACCCCCCCTTTGGCAAACGCATACTGCAGGACAACGGCAGCTACCTGGAGGCGTTGCAGCGCGACAATGTGGACCTGGTTACCGAGGGTATCAGCGCCATCGAGCCCGCAGGAATACGCACCGCTGATGGCGAGCTCCATGAAGTCGATGCCATCGTCTGCGCGACGGGCTTCTATGCCGACCGGTTCCTGTTTCCCATGGAGATCACCGGCCGCGACGGGATTGGCCTCAACCAGCAATGGCAGGAGACGGACGGCCGGGCGTATCTCGGCATTACGGTGCCGAATTTCCCCAATCTTTTTTGTATCTACGGCCCCAACACCAATCTCGTTGTAGCGGGCAGCATCGCCCATAACGCAGAATCCCAGGTGAACTACATCCTGCGCTGCATACGCATTCTGCTGGAGCGGGATGCCCGCAGCCTCGATTGCCGCCAGGATGTGCACGACCGCTATAACGACGAGGTCGACAAACTCAATGAAGGCTCGGCCTGGGGGGCACCCAGTGTTGAGAACTGGTACAAGAACCAAACGGGTCGGGTTACGGCCAATCTGCCGTTCAGGATTGTCGACTACTGGCAGATGACCCGCAGCCCGAACCCGGATGACTACATCATCGATGAAGGCAGCGATCGCGATATCGCAACAGGCTGACCCCGGTATACCGGGTGAGCCATTAACAGCTGGCAGCCAGCAAGGAGATAACAGAGTATGGCGGATTTTGAATCCAGCGTTGCGCTGGTCACGGGCGCAGGATCGGGTATCGGCAAGGCGGTCGCAACAAAGCTTGCACAGGCCGGCGCCCATGTCGTTGTCACCGACATCAACGACAATGCCGTGGCGACGGCCGACGCACTGCGCCAGGCAGGCCATTCGGCGAGCAGCAGCCTTCTCGATGTTCGCGACGAAGAGCAGATTCAAGCACTGGTTGCATTAATCGCCCGCGATTACGGCAAGCTGGATATAGCGGTCAACAATGCCGGCATTGATCCCGAAGTCGCACCGGAAGCCAGCTGGGAAGAGGCCATACTGGACCAGGTGCTGGCGATAAACCTGAAGGGCGTGTTCCTGTGCATGAAGCACGAAATTGCCCAGATGCTGAAACAGGGCGGCGGTCGCATCGTCAATACGGCGTCCTCCGCTGGCCTGCGCGGCTTTGCCAATAAGCCCGCTTACACAGCAAGCAAGCATGGTGTTGTTGGCCTGACCCGAGCGGCCGCCGTTCAGTATGCAGGCCGCGGGGTACGCATCAATGCCGTGTGCCCCGGGGCAGTAGATACGGCGATGCTTGAAAAGAATCTCGGGGATGAAAAAGGTCGCGAGATGGTGGCCGCGAACCACCCCATACAGCGGGTGGCGACTGCCGACGAAATTGCCGATGCGATCATCTGGCTGTGTGGCGATACCGCATCGTATGTGACGGGACATGCACTGGCCGTGGATGGTGGGCTGACCGTCTAGCGTCGCCTGGCCACGACCTGACAGTGCACGGACGCCATCATTTTCCTGATGGCGTAAGCAGCTTTGCGTCTACCTAGCGGCTGCCTTCGTGTGCCTGCTCCCCGGATTGTTTATACATCTCCAGATCCTCAAGCTCGGACCTTTCTCCGGACGCTTTCTTTTTCTCTACGCGCACTCTGAGCACTGCTGCGGCAAGGGCGACAAAGCCGAGAGTTGTGAGTGCGAGAAAAACGATCAGTTTGGTGGAAGCCATAAGGTCTCCTCCTGTTTGCAATAATGCTTTGGGAATAGGTGATGGCGGCGCTGCGCGCCGCCATATAGACGCCGCGCGTCAGTGACGCGCGGCGTGGCTGTGAGCGTCGTCTATTTGCGCGCGGCGCTGGCAGCAGCTTTCTCGCTGCTTTTACCGGCTGTGGGAAGCTCGCCCGCAGAGGACTCAAGGTGCGCTCGCACAAACCACTGGAATTGCTCCAGCTCGGCAAGGTGTCCCGTCAACATGTCCTCGGATACGGGATCGAGATCGGTCAGCGCGTTGATCGCTTTGCGATGATCTTCATTGACGCCGTTATAAACGACGTCGAGCGCACCCAGGTGTTCCGCCACGAGCGCACGACCTATGCTGTAGTCTTTCCAGTCGCGGCGCTCTGCAACACTGCCCGGGGTACCCACTGGCTCGCCACCGAGTGTCGCAATGCGTTCTGCCACCTGGTCCACTTGTTCGCGCACGGCGTCTACCTGCGGATCAAGCATCTCGTGTACGCCGATAAAATTCGGACCTACCACGTTCCAGTGAACGTGCTTCAGCGTCAGCGCCAGGTCAATCAACGCGACCATGCGGTTTTCCAGAATTGCGATGGTCTTGTCCGCTGACTTCTTTTCCATTCCGGGTGCAGTAAAGTTCGCTACGTTTGCCATGGTTCCTCCATGCAGTCGAGTGAGTTCGACCGCCGGCAGGATGCTGGTATACCTGGAAGAGAGTCTTTTGCCGACCTTGGTCGGAGCAAGCTCTTCTGAAAGCAGGATGCGTGTGGTCCCGGACCGACTCGCGAATACGCACCAGCCCAGAGGCCTTGTGCGTAGCAGCCGGCGTGAGACACGTCTGCCGGCGAATTGTGTAAGTTGCTACGGATATTGCCGGCACATCGGATCACATGCCTGTCGAAAACGCGCATGCAAAGCGTTCA